>CAIKXD010000167.1 GCA_903831265.1 uncultured Bacteroidota bacterium | reverse complement strand
GTACAAAAAATGATTCCTAAAATTTATAGTAAAGAATTGATTGAAATTTTGGTTGAGCAACCTTATTGTAAAAGCGACTAGTTAGAAAATCGATTAGGTATTTCGCGAATTACAGCATCAAAATATCTTAAAGAGCTGGAAAAAATTGAAGTTTTAAAATCCAAAAAGGTTTGGAAAGAAACACTTTATATAAATACGGAATTATTTAACCTCCTGAAAAAATAAACTCAAAAGTTCGAATCCCTCAGAGATACTCGGGTAAAAACCTTGATTTTCAAAAAAAGTTCGAACTCTAATGCCGATTACAGATAAATTAAATTAATAACAAATAAAAAATATAGCTCAAACAGCAATGTAAATCAAACAGGTTGTTGAGCAAGAAACAAGGTATTTGAGTAATTCCAGTGTTAAATTATTCTCAAAGAGCCATTTTTGAGATAAACAAAGCTGTTTAGACACCTCTAAGCAGCGCATTTTACGTTTTGTGGAGTCTACCGAAAGAATGTCGAACTTTTTAATTAAAGATTTGACGGTTTTATGGGATTTGGTGAATCTCATAGAAATTGAAAAATAGACGAATTCCTTTATCCAAGCTTCGCTTTGCAAATTTCAAAGTTTCAACTTCAAAAACTAAAACTTGAAATCACAAATTGTGATTTCAAATAATATATTTGTAAAAAAACTTATCAAAGATGAAAAAGGAAAATAAATTATCAATTCCTGATGAAATTGTGATGAATAAGATATACGTTGTTAGGGGACAAAAGGTAATGATAGATAGTGATTTGGCTGAACTTTATGGAGTAGAAACAAGGGTACTTAATCAAGCAGTAAGCAGAAACTTGGAAAGATTTCCTGAAGATTTTATGTTTCAGTTAAATGAAAAAGAATGGAATAATTTTACAGAAGAGAAAAACACATCTAATTGGGGCGGTAGGAGAAAATTACCTAATGTATTTACGGAGCATGGAGTGCTTATGTTATCAAGTGTTTTGAACAGCCAAAGAGCTATACAAGTTAATATTAAAATAATGCGCATTTTTACGCGTATTAGACAATTGTTAATGGACAATACAGAAATAAGATTGGCAATTGAAAAACTAGAAAAGAAAACTGAAAATAATCGAAAGAATATTGATTTAGTATTTCAGTATATAGATGAATTGGTAGTGAGTAAAGATAATGTAAATCCCAGAAAACAGATTGGTTACAAATTACCTAAATCAAAAAAATAAAGTTTCTATTTTTATTTTTTAAAAAATATTTCATTCATCTTTTACTCTCGATCACTATTAAACTTCGAAAAATATTGAACCCCTTTGTTAAGGATTTGATGGTTTTGTGGGAGTTAAAAACTATAGTCAACCAAGAAAAATAAAAAAACGTAGTTCGGAAACTACGCTCAGATTGGGAAAATAAAATTAAAAAAAAGCGGAATCATTGTTTCCGCTCTCCATCTATTTCTCACTCATCTCCGCTCACGTTATCCCCTATCACTCTCCTATTTGTGGTCTCGCCCAGAATCGAACTGGGATCAAATGTTTAGGAAACATCTATTCTATCCGTTGAACTACGAAACCAATATTTTTTTTTAAGGCTGCAAAGTTATGCTTTTCTTGATAATACCGATGTGAAATAAGTAATGGTCCAAATTTGTTTCACGGCATTTGTTCCAAACTATTTTCCGATCGGCATTTACCAATGTAAGATTTTAAATTATTTGCATAATTTATAAATCACATTGGTATAACCTATTTGCTTTGATTCCAAGTTTTGTAGATATTTTGTTGTAGCGGCCTATCGGGCTCTATTTCTGTTAATGGCTCACAGGCTTTTAAACTCGCATAACAATCGGCCGGCAATTGCTGGTATAGCGCTGTGCCTTTGGTTTTCCAGGCTATCATTTCATCACTAACATCCTTAACAATTTTAGCCGGATTGCCCACCACTACTTTTCTATCCTCAATTTGCATATCGGCAGGTAAAAAGCACAATGCGCCAACAATGCAATTATCACCAATTACAACATTATCCATTACTACAGCATTCATGCCCACCAACACATTTTTACCAATGGTACCTCCGTGTATAATTGCGCCATGACCAATATGTGCGCCTTCCTTTAAGGTTACTGTTACGCCAGGAAACATGTGTATGGTACAGTTTTCCTGCACATTGCAACCATCTTCAATAATTATTTGTCCCCAATCGCCACGAATAGCAGCACCAGGACCGATGTAAACATTTTTACCAATAATTACATTTCCTGTAACTGCAGCCTGCGGATGCACAAAAGCACTTGGATGTATGACTGGCTTATAACCGTTAAATTCGTAGATCATATTTTGTTGATTATTTGATGAGCTGATTGTTTTTAATGAGTGAATTAGTTGATTAGCTGATGAGCGAATTAGCTGATGAGCGAATTAGCTGATGAGCGAATTAGCTGATTAGCTGATGAGCTGATTATTTTTAATTATTGATTTTTTTTAAGAATTGATTTTAATTTTAATGATTTATTTTTTAGTGATTGAAAATTTTGGCTTAGCCAAAATTAAAGTATTTAAGTTGAGTCATCAGCTAATCAGCTAATCATCAGTATCAGCTAATTAACTACCATTCCTTCCCTGTTCTATAAACAATGCCTTTAAACAACGCTACTGCTTGATTATTTTGATTGCTAATATTGATAAGGTACAATGCTGTTCTTCCTGTAAGATTTTTTTCTTCGCTAGTAGCTGTTAGTATATCGCCTTCGATTACTTTGCTCAAATGATTGATGCTTGTTTCGATGCTTACACTTTGTATGCCCCTGGAGTTGCAGGCAAAAGCAAGCGCGCTGTCGGCAAGCGAATAGGTAATGCCACCATGGGCAATGCTAAAACCATTCAACATATCTTTTGTAACCTTCATTTCTAATTTACAATGGCCTTCACTAATAGCAATCAATTGCATGCCCAAAAGCTTACTAAATGGGTCGTTGTTATACATTAATTCGAAAATTTGTTGTGGTGTTTTCATTTATTTCGCAGCTTTATAAATTACTCAATTGAGTTGATAAACTTTGCCTGGTAGTGTTTTTACCACACCATTAAATTCTAAATTTAGCAATAGGCCTGAGGCTTTACTCATACTTAAATTGGTGGCATAACACAATTCATCAATGGGTAAATTACCTTTTTCTTTAAGATAGTTAACTAGTAATAATTCTTCTTCTGTGAGGTCTAAAAATAGTTTGGCTTGCTTGGCGGCCTTAACTTCTTCTTGCTGCCAACCCAACAAATAAGAAATATCGGCATACGATTCAATGAGGGCAGCTTTATTTATTTTAATAAGTTTGTTACATCCAGCAGAAAAGGGATCTCCTATGCGGCCTGGCAAGGCAAACACATCTCTACTGTATGAATTGGCTATTTCGGCTGTAATGAGTGCACCTCCGGTAATACCAGCTTCAACTACCACCACTGCATCGCACATACCAGCTACAATTCTGTTTCTTTTGGGAAAATTTTCTCTATCGGGATTGGTACCACTAATATAATCGCTCAATAAGCCACCATTCTCTAACATTTTATCGGCTGTGCTGCGGTGTTGCCCGGGATATAAATCATCTAAGCCATGGGCCAAAACTCCTACCGTTGGCAAGTTATTTTTTACACTTTCTTTATGAGCACAAATATCAATACCATAGGCCAAACCACTTACAATTAAGGTTTGATGTGTTTGCAAATGTTGTATTAATTCGGCACAAAATTGTTTACCATATTCGGTAGCTTTTCGTGTGCCAACAATACTAATTACCTTTCGGTTGTTTAAATCAGCATTCCCTTTATAATAAAGCATTACCGGACTATCTGCACATTGCTTTAAACGCTGAGGATAATTTTTATCTAAATAAAAAAGAGCTTGTATATTATTCTTTTCAATGAATTTGATTTCTTTTTCGGCCCTGGCTATTGCTTTTTGATTAACTACAGCCTGCGCAATATATTCTCCAACACCATCAATTTTTAATAAATGATTTTTTTTAGCTTTAAACACCTCTTCTGCACTGCCACAGGCGCCTATCAGCTTTTTTGCATTAATATCACCCACTCCATCAATCAGTGTAATTCCAATTTTATACAATAAATCGTTTTGCATTTTATAAAAAAACTTACATTCGCTAAATTACAACTAAACAAACTTTTTACAAGTCTATGAAAAAATTTATAGCATTTTTAATTTTATTTCAAGGTATTGTTAGCTCAATACAAGCACAGTATATTACCGTAAAAGGCAAGGTGAGCGATGCTTCTAACGATGAACTACTAATTGGCGTGGTAGTAAATTTTGGGAAAGATAAAATTACCACTACCGATTTAGATGGTGCCTTTAATATTGCCATACCAGAAGGAAAGTATGCCTTAAAATTAAGTTTGATGGGTTACAAAAACTTTTCAGACAGCATTGTTATTGATGCCAATACAAAATTGTTGCAATATAAACTCGAAAAAAGTGTTCGCGAGTTAGACCAGGTGGTTATTTCTGCAGGAAAATATGAACAAAAGCTAAGCGAGATTACCGTTTCAATGGATGTGATAAAACCAAAAATTGTAGAAAATAAAAATACAGTAAACTTAGAAACAATTGCCGACCAAGTGCCCGGAGTTACAGTTACTGATGGGCAAGTGAGCATTAGAGGTGGCAGTGGATTTAGCTATGGTGCTGGCAGCAGGGTATTAATGTGTGTTGATGAAATGCCCATGTTGGCGGCCGATGCTGGAGATATAAAATGGAGTTATTTACCTATCGAGAATTTAGATCAAATTGAAGTAATAAAAGGGGCAAGCAGTGCTTTATTTGGCTCCTCGGCTTTAAATGGCGTAATTAATGTGCGAACCGCTTATCCAAAAGAAAAACCAGAAACTAAAGTTACCTTTTTTGCTGGCATTTACGACAACCCTAAACGAAGCGGTTTAAAGTGGTGGGACAGCAACCCAACCACCAACGGATCTAGTTTTTACCATGCTCAAAAAGCAGGAAATTTTGATTTAGTGGCATCCGGAAATGTATTTAATGACGAAGGCTATAGAGAAGGTGAAAATGAATTAAGAGGTAGATTTAATATCAATGTAAAATATAATTTTAAAAAAATAAAGGGTTTATCAATTGGTATGAACAGCAATGCCATGCAAACCACAGGTGGTCTTTTTATTTTATGGCAAGATGCCGATTCTGGCGCTTATAAACCACAAGCTGGAACATTGAGTAACTATGTTACCACACGCAGCAACTATGATCCATTTATAACTTATTTTACAAAAAAAGGTGATAAACACACGATAAGAACAAGATATTTTAATACCACCAATACAAACAACACTAATCAAGAATCCACCGCAGAACTTTATTATAGCGAGTATCAATATCGACATTTATTCAAAAAAAATGGCGCCCTTAATTTAGGTGCCGTAGCTACTCGTTCAGTTATTATTTCCGACTCTCTCTATGGTTTTCATGATGGTGCTAACTATGCTTTGTATGCCCAAATCGACAGAAGATTTTGGAACAGACTTTCAGTTTCTTTAGGTTTAAGAGGCGAATATTTTAAAATTGATGAAGAAGAAAGTGTAACTGATGTAAACATATTCACTAAAACAGATACTATTACCTTGCTAAAAGGAGTAAAAATGAGACCCGTAATGCGTTTTGGATTAAATTTCCAAGCCTTTGAATACACTTACATAAGAGCATCTTTTGGACAAGGGTATCGATTTCCATCAGTGGCAGAAAAATACGTTCAAACAAGTGTAGGAGCGCTTACCATATTTCCAAACCAACAGTTACAGCCAGAAACAGGTACTAGTGCTGAAGTGGGCATTAAACAAGGCTTTAAAATTGCAAATTGGAATGGTTTTATTGATGTAGCTGCTTTTAGTACTACCTACAGAAACATGATGGAATTTGCATTTGGCATCTATTTTCCAGACAGTTTTCCGCCTCAACAACAACAGTTTTTAGGAAACAAATTAAAATACCTAGGTTTTAAATCTGTTAATGTGAGCAATGCCCGTATTAATGGTATTGAAGCATCAATAGCAGGAAATGGCAAAATTGGTCCTTTAGATATTAGTTTATTTGCGGGTTACACCTACACACAGCCCTTAAACCTCAACTACAATCCAAATTTAGATACCATTAAAAATGAAAACGCTAATGTGCTCAAATATCGCTTTTTTCATAATGTAAAAGGAGATTTACAGATCGACTATAAGAAATTTTATGTTGGTTTAAGCAGCAGATATAACAGTAACATTATAAACATTGATGATAGCTTTCAAAAACCTGTGTTCAGTTATATTATTCCTGGTGCAACTTTTGGCCCAACTATTTTGCCAGGTCTAGAAAATTACAGAGCCATTCATAATACTGGAAATTTATATTTCGACTTTAGAATTGGTTATCAAATTTCGAATGCAAACAAAGTATCGTTAATAGTAAACAACATGTTGAATACAGAAAATATGGGGCGTCCGGGCGATATGCAAGCACCTAGATTGTGGATGCTGCAGTATGTAACTAAGTTTTAGTTTTGAATAATAGAATTACTTATTCAAACTTTAGTGTACCGTACTGCCAATAATTTTGGGGTGCTTTAATAGTTACTTTTTGGGTAATTAAAAACTGAAAAATGGCTTCATCAAATTTTTGTTCCTGACTTGCTGAAAGACCTTTGATGTGATACAAATAAGCAGCAATACTGCCATCTTTATTGAAATAAATTCGGTTGAAACAAGTGGTGTTTGATGTTAATTGCAATCCATTTTTTTGCATGAATTTTTTTAAATCATACAAAATTTTAGTCCAACATGCTTTCCAATCTTCTTCCTTTCCTTTAAACAAGTAATCTTCGGAACTCATATTGCTAAAGGCCAGTTTATAACCGCTCTGCATAAAATTAATATCAATCTCGCAAAGGTTTTCATCTGGTATTTTTTGCACTAGTATTTGTGCATTAAGCACTGTAGATGTAAAAAACAAGCCAATTATTAAAATTATTTTTTTACACATGTTAAATGTATGGATATAAAAAATGGATTGATTTAAACATGCTAAATCAATCCATTTAATAAAATTTTAATGCTTAGTGTTTATGGCCATCATGCTCATCATGACCTTTATGGTCTTCCGTTCCAGGGCGGCACAAACCAACGATGGTATGAAATACATCATGCAATGCGGTAATCGACTTTTTTAAATCTTCATCACTCGCTTTTGCTTTTACTTGTTTGTTGATATTTTTTGAACCATCTACTAATTTTACTAAAGTGGTTTCTATACCTTTTACATCTTTGTAATCGGCAGGAATTGCAGATTTTTTCCAAGCTTCAGCAGTTTTAATCATCTCTTCACTCCTTTCACGCAAAGGGGTAAAATTACCTTCTTCGGCTGGATGAAATGTTTGCGACATTACCGAATGAAAGTCTTTCATTTCTTTCCATACAGTTTTATTTTGACCAAATGAAACTGTGGTAAATAAAGCAATAAATGCAGTGTACAATAATTTTTTCATTTTTATTTTTTTTGAGATTCGTGTTCAACAATTTTTAAATATTAGTACAAAGTTAAACTTTAAACCACAAAAAGTTAATAAAATGACTGCTAAAAAATTATATGTAGTTGTTGTAAGCTTTACTTTGTAAAAAAACAACCATGAATAAACCTATTACTATTGTTGGTGCAGGTGGATCTATTGCCAATTGTTTAGTCCCTTTGATTATCGAAAAAAATGAACCACTACGTTTACTTTCCCGAAGTGGCTATAGCACAATGGGCGCAGATTGCAGAAAAGTAGATGTGTCGAATCAAAAAGAACTATCCCTAGCAATCAAAGATTCCAAAGTAGTTATTTTACTTGTTGGTATTGAATACACCACCGCACAATGGCAAATAAATTGGCCTAAAATAATGGACAACTGTATTACTGCATGCATTGAAAACAATGTGCCTTTCATATTTTTTGATAATGTTTATATGTATGGTCAAGTGGAGGGCATCATGACAGAATCAACACCATTTAATCCGTGCAGTAAAAAGGGAGAAATTAGAGCGACTATTGCCTCGCATTTATTACAACAAATTAAAAAAAACAATATTAGAGCGTCCATTGCAAGAGCAGCAGATTTTTATGGACCACAAGCCGAAGAAAAAAGTTTTCTCCATCAATTGGTGTTAAAGAATTTGCGTGCTGGTAAAAAAGCGCAGTGGATGGTAAATGCAAAAGTGCCACATGCTTTCAGCTACACTCATGATATGGCAAAAGGGCTTTACTTACTCGCGCATGATGAAAACACACTGAATCAAACTTGGCACATGCCCACAGCAAGCCCTGCTCATACAGGCGAAGAAATAATTGCATTAGCAGCGAATTTAATGGGACAAAATAATAAGTATATGAACCTGAGCAAATGGATGATTAAATCGGTGGGATGGTTCAATAAAGTAGTTGGTGAATCAGTGGAGATGCTTTATCAGTATGAATACCCCTATCTTTTTAGTTCCGAAAAATTTGAAAAGTATTTTAATTATAAGCCCATTAGTTATGAGCAGGGATTAAGAGAAACTAATCTGTTTTACAAAAAATAATCAAGTAATTAAATACTTAAACTTTACTACTCTCTATTTCAA
Organism: uncultured Bacteroidota bacterium; assembly: GCA_903831265.1. Taxonomy (GTDB): domain Bacteria; phylum Bacteroidota; class Bacteroidia; order UBA4408; family UBA4408; genus CAIKXD01. The sequence goes on along the minus strand of CAIKXD010000167.1, from coordinate 34,195 downwards.
TATTAATTAATCGAAACTCATTTTAAACATTTAGAAGCATTAAGATTATTTGCACTGCTATCTGTTACAATTTATGATTGGATTGGCTGGAAATCGGATAATGAATTTTATATATTCACTTAATATTTTGGCTAGAACAAATCCGATGTATGTGTATAAAATTGTGTTGCATTTTATGTTAACTTTGTTGATGTAATAATATAAATTACAATCTAATAAATTGCAAAGATGAAAATATGTACTCTTTCATTTCAAGTTAATTGCATAAGCCAAGTTTTTTTAAAAGCATTCCATAGTATATCAGTTTTTATTTTCATGATTGTGCTGAATTGTGTTTTCAACAAGGCAATCGCTCAAACGCCTTATCAGCCTTTCTTTAATGATTCTACTCTACTCTACAAAGCTCAAAATTTGGATTTTACAGGATGGAATGATCAATATCAAAAATCATATTGTAAAGCGGCTTCATTTGATTCTGTATTAAATACAAACGGACTCACTTTTTACTATCCTTTTAAAACGGCACGGGATACTTCTAATATGCCAAATGGTGGAATTTGCATTGACCTTACAGGCAATTCGTGGATGGGTAATTATTTCTTTCATGATACACAAATGCATTATCAATTTATAAATAATGAAGTTGATACCATCCTTCTCCACACCCAAGAAAACATTGGTCATCAATGGGTATTTTATACCTATCCCAATGGAGATTATCTTAAAGCAACCATTACAACCGTAGCCATTTCAAACTTAAATGGGATCAGCGATAGCGTTAAAACCATCCACCTCAATTTGTATGATGCAAATGGTAATGCGGGCTCAAACAGTTGGACACAAAAAGAAATTCTTCTTTCTCAACACAATGGACTCATTAAATGCCCCGTCTTTAATGAATTCCCTACCGATACCAATATGGTAACACGCCAATTTAATTTAAATATTGCCACCACAAACGAGATTTATGATTTTAATGTGGGCGATAAATTTTATTATCAATACTATAGAACAAATAATTGGCCACCTACGGAAGCAACAGATTATACTCATTTAGAACTCATGAGTAAAACTACCGATACTTTAAATCAAGTCCTTACCTGCACGTACAATTCAGCTTACTATAACTACATCAGCAATTTCCCCAATCCACCGTATTTAGACTCTATAATTTATGCTACAATTACTTATGACTTTCCTTTAAATGTATCGATGGGTATTCCCGAGAAAACAGCTTATGATTCAAGTTCTTGTATTTTACACAATCTCATACAAGACTTTAATGATAATGGTTTAAGCCTTACTGAACCTGTTTATGTAAAAAATACAAAAATTTATTGCCCCGGAAACAACTGCTATTCCGAAACAATAACCACATTACCTAGAATAAGTAAGTATACTAAAGCTTTAGGGCGCATTTATCATGAAGAATATTGGGGTGGTGGAGGTTCGGCTCCTTTTTCCTATATTAATAAGCTTATAGGTTATCAAAAAAACGGCATTAATTATGGCAATTATTTAGCCATTGAAAATTTGAATAAAAACGCTGATCCAGTTTTTCAAATTAATGGTAATCCTTCAGAAAATTTAAGTATTCAATGGTTAGCTAAAGAGGCAGGAAAAATAAGTGTTTACAGTAGTTCTGGCACACTGGTTTTTGAAAAAAATATTTATCCCGGTTACAATCAATTTTTCACGAAAGATTTAGCCAATGGTTTTTATTTTGTAAAGGCTGAAACAAAGGATAAAAGTGAGATGAAAAAATTTATAAAGCACTAAAAACTTTACCACAAATTAAGTTGCCACTCTTAATTTAACCAGTCAAAAAGGTGATTCGCACTTAGTTTCATCTTCTCCTCACCGTTTACATCCATTACTACTCTTCCTTCTTTCATCATCAATAATCTATTGCCATAATTTACAGCTTCGCGCATGTTATGGGTAACCATCAATGTTGTAAGCTGCTTTTCCTTTATGATATTTGCTGCATTCTCCATTAAACTATGGGCCGATTTAGGGTCAAGTGCAGCCGTTGGCTCATCCATCAATAACACTTTTGCATCACACAAAGTGGCCATTACAAGCGTTAGTGCTTGCCTTTGACCACCCGAAAGTGTGCCCATTTTTTGTTCAGTTTTGTTTTCTAAACCTAAATTAAGTGTTGAAATTTCATGCTTCACTATTTCCCTAAATGCTTTATTGATGCCCAATGCGAGCCCTTTTGATTGGTTTCGTAAAAAAGCCAAACGCATGTTCTCCATCACCGTTAATTCAGCCACAGAACCTTGTAATGGATTTTGAAATATACGCGCAATGTATTTACTCCGCTCATAGGTTTTAAGTTGTTGTATTTCATTTTGATTAAGCGCTATAGTGCCTTTGTCAGGATAAACTAAACCTGCAATTATATTAAGCAATGTTGATTTACCAGAACCATTCGCACCGATAATCATCGTAAATTCAGCTGGGTTAAATGCGATGTTTAAATCGGCAATCAAGGCATTTGCTTGCCCTGCGTCATCAGTAAAACTTTTATAAACGTTAGTAAACTTTATCATGCTATTATTTCTTAATAAAGTTAAGTTTTGAAACTGAAAGAAATACCAGGACCAGCGCAGCAGTGAACAACTTTACATACACTTGTTCAATACCTTGTGCTAAAATAAATGCAATGAACAATCGAAATAAAATGGCAGCAAATACAACCATTAATACAGGCATAACAATAGAAGATTTTTTAAATCTATTGCTAATGGCTTCACCCATCATTACACTGGCCAAGCCTGCAATAACAATACCTATGCCCATATTTATATCAACAAAGCCTTGTAATTGTGTTACCAAACAACCGCTTAATGCCACTAATGCATTGCTAATAGACAATCCAATTACTTTAATTTTATCAGGATTAACTCCTTGCGCTTCAATCATATTTTCATTGCTTCCTGCGGCACGCATGGTTAAACCAAAATCTGTTTTAAGAAGCCATATTATTAATCCAGTTACCATCACCACAATTAAAACTGCGATAAACATGTTTTTCAATAAAAAATCTGCATTGTTTACCTGTTCAAAAATGTTTCCGGCACCTATCAATGGAATGTTACTTCTTTCCATTATTAAAAGATTAACAGAATAGAGTGCTGTCATCACTAATATGCCCGAAAGCAATGCATTTACTTTTAATTTAGTATGTATTAAACCCGTTGCTGCTCCTGCTAATGCGCCAACTGGCAACACCAACAAAGTAGCTAAAATAGGATGCATTGGTTTTAAAATAAACACTGCAAAACAGGCTGCGCCAAGGGTAAAACTCCCATCAGTAGTTATATCTGGAATGTTAAATACTTTTGCAGAAAGAAATATACCCAAGGCCAGCGGCACAAAGGCCAATCCTAACAACAATGCTACAGTATAAAATTCCATTTAAATAATATTTACGATAACAACTGTTTGGCTAAATGGTTGGAACTACAGCATTATAAATTGAGCAAGGCTTGCTTCAATTTTAAAATCCTCAGCCACTTTCTTATTGAAAACCCTAATTCTTTTATTCACCAACATTGGAGCTGGAATTGTTTTTCTATCACTTTTTAAATATTGCACTGCCTGCTCACCCGCCTGATAGCCCCAGGCATACATATCGGCACCGTAAGCGCACAAAGCTCCTCTTTTAACCAAGCCCGCTTCACTTGTAAACACAGGAATTTTTTTCACTTTACATGCAGCAGCTATTACTTCAAAAGAAGCAAAAATACTATTATCTGGCATGGCAAAAAAACAATCAATCCCTCTACTAATAAGGCTTTGAATAGCCAACTGCGTTTCAGAAGAATTGCTCACCGAAACTACACTTACTTTTAAATTGAGCAATTTGCAAGCTGCTTGTATATGCTCCAAAGCGCTTACAGATTGGGGTTCGGCTTGATTGTATATTACCCCAAGATGTTTAGCATTTGAAAAAAAATAGTTGATTAAAGTTACTGATGTATCAATATAAGCAAGCGTTTCATAAACACCAAAGAGGTTTTTAGGTGCGTTTCCTTGAGCATCTAGCAAGTTTGCATTCTTTGGACTTGGCGACACCATCATACACACTGGTATAGTATTCGTTTTTTGCACTGCAGTAATGGTGCTTAAAGTAGCGTTAGTGGCAATCAAGTCAACCTTTTCGCTAATAAAATAATCGCAAGCTTGGGTCAAAGTAGGAATATCACCTTGCGCGTTTCGGTATAGAATGGTAATACTTGAATCACTTTCTTGATAACCCTGATCGGCTAAGGCTTTGTAAAAACCTGTTTTAGCTTGCGCAATAGTTTCATCAACAAATGCATCCAAAAAAGCGATGACAGGCTTTCCACTATCTTTATGATCTGCTTTTTGAGGTTGGCAACTTAACGTTAAAGCAACAACGTATATCAATATTAAAATTTGGGGAATGCTATATTTCATAAGCTAAAGATGAAGTAAAAAACTTGATTTCTATTTAACTAAATGTATAAAAACAAAAAACGCCCGATTGCCGGACGTTTTTAAATTTATTAGTTTTATAACTTATTGCGCAGGAGCCGGAGCTGGAGCTGGTTCTGCAGCTGGCTGCTGTGCGGCTGGTTGCTGCGCTGCTGGTGCTGGAGCTGGTTTTGGAGCTGCAGGTGTGGCTGTATTATTTATTCTATCTCTTAACTCAGTATCCTTTGCAACACCTGTTCCCATGCTTGACTTAACTACAAAAGAGAGAGAAATACATAAAACAAATAAAGTAATTACTAAACCCCAAGTTACTTTTTCAATTAACTCTGATGTTTTTTGCACACCCATTACTTGATTAGATGCCGAAAAGTTAGAGGCTAAACCACCACCTTTACTGTTTTGAATTAATACCACCAAAATTAATAAGATGGCTACCAATATGATTAAGAATGTTAATAATCCGCTCATTTCCCTGTTTTATTATGTAATTGTTCTTTTAAAATTTTAATTTGGGTTGCGAAGATATTATTTTTTTCGGGATTTTTCAAACTTAAATTTTGATATACTTTAATTGCCTTAGCTAAATTACCCTGTTTGATATAAATTTTTGCCAATGTTTCGGTTACAAAAAAGTCGTTATCGCTTACACTTTGCTTGGCCATATTTACAGGGCTATAAAACTCTTGTTTAACAAGTTTAGCACGCTGTATAGGCTTTTCAATAAAAGCATCTATCAATTTTTCACCTTCATTTTGAGGCTTTGCTTGTGATATGTTTGCGTTGTTATTTTCATTTAATTGTAAGTTTTTTAACCAAGCTACAAAGTCGGTGGTTGGTTCGTGGTGTTGAATTTGCTTTTCCTTTTCTCCTCCAATTTCAACTTTTTCTTGGGTATTAACTGCAATCTCTTCTTTTTCAATTGGGGTCAAAAGATCTATTTTATCGCCACTATTTTGTTCGAATTCCTGCAAGTAAATTGTTTCTGCCAAGGCCAATTTAATTTCTCTTTCCAAAGGGATCTCGGCCTCTACAATAGCAGCAAAACCTGTTATTTTTTCTGCTGGAGTAATAAACCCAATAGGCTTTTCTTCTTCCTGCCAATCGTCATTTTGTAATTTTTCATCCTCAATATTTTTTTCAGTAGCGATGGCAATATTACCAGGTTCAATGGTAATTTCAACTCCCACATTTAAATTAGGCATTTCTTCTAAAGATGCCGGCAATTGTTCTTTTTCTGAAGAAATAGGAGTTTCTATTACATGCGTTTTACTGTCTGATACTGATTCCACAAGCTCTTCAACTTCAGTAACTGAAACCTCTTGTATGATGGGAATATTATCATTTTTTACTTCAACATTTTGATCCTTTTTAGCAGCTTGATAATTTTCAGGTATTTGAAAGTTTTCTATGAGGTTGTACAGTACTTTTCGATCAATAATATGTGCTGCAGCATTTTTTATTTGCTTTTGCAAATGTATGCTATCGCTAACTTTATAACAACGCGCAGCTAGTAAGTGTGCTGTTTGAAAAAAAGGAAACTCTTTAAGTAATTCTTCAAGAAAAGGAGCATCATCTGCCATAATTAAGGCAGGATTTTTAACAAGTGCTATAAATCGCTCTCTATTCATCCTACCAATTAATTACCGCTTTATTAAAAATATCTTGCACTAATTGCGTATTAATTTCTTTAAGTAATCTATCTTCTTCGGCCGCTAAAGCGCTTGTGGTAGGAAAATCAGCAAATCGTGTAAATGTAGTCTCAAAATTTTGCTTTTCGTCTTTGTTGTTTACAAACTTAACCTTAACTGTTACTGATAGGCGATTTTGAGCCGCCCTATTCAACCCGTTCGCATCTGTACCTTGAATTGCAATTGGTGCCGCACTATAAGATGTAATTGCACCTTCAATTTGCAAATCGCCTCCCTTGGACACAAAAGATAGGTTAGTTTGTGACACAAAAATATCTCTTAAGGCTTCGGTAAAAGTTTGACTATATGTTGGCTTGGCCAAAGGTGCATAACTAGAAAAATACTGAATTGATACAGTTTTTACATCTGGCGCAATTGAAGCACCCGTAAACGAATAGTTTACTTTACAAGCCATTGAAAAAATTAACATGGCATTTAAGAGTAAAAACAATATGTATTTGCTAATTTTCAAACTTACTTTTTGATGTTGTATTCATTAATTTTTCGATACAAGGTGCGTTCAGAAATACCAAGTTCTTTAGCTGCATTTTTACGTTTACCCTTACTTTTATCCAATGCCTTATTAATCAGTTCAATTTCTCTATCTTCTAATGATAATGATTCTTCAACAGGCAAATTGATGGGTTGTTGGACCACTGGTTGTACACCTGGCTTTTGAATAGTATGAATAATAGAAGTTTCATTCCCCATTGGATGATTTACCTCACTATATATTTGCTGTAAATAACGCTCATTGTCTCCCGTAAAGGTTTCAGGCAAACTACCTTCATGTTGTATAATATCAACCACCAGTTTCTTTAATTCCGAAAGGTCGCGCTTCATATCAAACAATACTTTGTATAATAAATCTCTTTCAGAAAAATCGCTACCACTTTGCTCGCCTTTTAATACCATTGGAAAGTTCGATTTTGAGCTCGCAACATCTGGCAAATATTTTTTCAAAGTTTCGCCATCAATTTCTCTATTGCGCTCTATTACCGAAATTTGCTCTGTAATATTCTTTAACTGCCTAACATTTCCTTGCCAATAGTAATTAATCAAAATTTGTTCAGCATCGGGCGATAACTTAATTACCGGCATACGATACTTAGCCGCAAAATCTGCTGCAAATTTACGCATTAACAGAAATATATCTTGCTGTCGCTCTCTCAATGGCGGCACCATAATAGGTACCGTATTTAACCTGTAATATAAATCTTCTCTAAACTTATTTTTTTCGATTGCTTGCTGAATATGCACATTGGTTGCAGCAACTACACGTACATCTGTTTTCAATACTTTAGATGATCCTACTTTTATAAATTCTCCACTTTCTAAAACACGAAGTAATCGTGCTTGCGTAGCCATAGGCATTTCGGCCACCTCATCTAAAAATATTGTTCCTCCATTGGCTACCTCAAAATAGCCTTTGCGAGCTTCATGTGCGCCAGTAAATGAGCCTTTTTCGTGCCCAAACAATTCAGAGTCTATAGTTCCTTCGGGAATTGCGCCACAATTTACGGCAATATAAGGACCGTGTTTACGCGATCCGAGCGTGTGTATTATTTGTGGAAAAACTTCCTTTCCAGAACCACTTTCACCTGTAATTAATACACTTAAATCTGTTGATGCCACCTGCGCAGCAATATCGATAGCCCTATCTAAAGAAGGCGAACTTCCAATGATTCCAAATCTATTTTTAATTTCTTGAATTGTCATTGTTTTGTGGTATTAATTTAAACAGCTTCGCCAATTAAAGTTGCCGTAGTGCAGCTTGTAGCAAGCACATTGGCATAATCTCCAGGTTTAAAATTTCCTTTTGGAAAAACAACGGTTGTATTTTGAGAATTCCGGCCAAAATATTGTTCTTTTGACTTTTTGGATATCCCTTCAATAAGCACCCTATGCACTTTTCCAACACCATCTTTGGTGCGAATAGCAGAGTGTTTTTGTTGCATATCCACAATTTCTTGTAATCTTCTTTTCTTAACTTCTTCGGGCACATCATCTTTAAACTTACGCTCAGCAAGCGTTTTAGGACGTTCGCTATAAGCAAACATATACGAAAAATCATACTTTACCAGTTCCATTAAACTGAGTGTTTCGGCATGATCCTCATCTGTTTCAGAACAAAAACCAGAAATAGTATCTGTAGAGATTCCGCAATCAGGTATAATGCGTTTAATAGCTGAAATTCTATCAATATACCATTCGCGCGTGTAGCCTCTATTCATCATCTCTAACAATCGGCTGCTTCCCGATTGCACGGGCAAATGCACATAATTACATATATTTTCATATTGAGCCATCGTATGCAATACATCATCAGTCATATCTTTTGGATGTGAAGTGCTAAAACGAACGCGCAAATCGGGGTTCACAAGGGCCACTTTTTCTAATAGTTGCGCAAACGTGGTGGCATCTTTTAATTCATCAGCAGTTGGATTTTCTTTTTTTAGCCCACCGCCAGTCCACAAATAAGAATCTACATTTTGACCCAATAAAGTAACTTCGCGATACCCTTGTTCAAAAAGCTCAGTAGCTTCTTTAACGATTGTTTGTGGCTCTCTGCTGCGCTCGCGCCCACGTGTAAATGGAACTACACAAAAAGCACACATATTATCACAACCTCTTGTAATGCTAATAAAAGCGGTAATCCCGTTGCTTTGCAGACGAACAGGAGAAATATCAGCATAGGTTTCTTCTTTGGAAAGAATTACGTTAACCGCTTTTCTGCCATCTTGCGCGCTATCTAAAAGATTTGGCAAATCGCGGTAAGCATCTGGACCAACAACAATATCAACCAATTTTTCTTCTTCTAAAAATTTGGCTTTCAAACGTTCAGCCATACAACCTAATACGCCAATTACCATTTCGGGTTTAGCACGTTTTGCTTTGCGATAATCGTTCAAACGTTGTCGAACTCTTTGCTCGGCATTATCTCTAATGGCACAAGTATTTACAAAAATTACATCTGCTTCATTCATATCTGTAGTTGTTGTATAACCCTGATCTTTTAGAATAGAAGCTACAATTTCGCTATCAGAAAAGTTCATGGCACAGCCATAACTCTCTAAGAATAATTTTTTTCCTCCTTTATTAACTTCTATGGCTAAATCTAATACTTCGCCTTGTCTACTTTCGTCTATTGTTTTGTTTTCCATTTATAATGATGCATTAAAAGTGCATAGTTCGCGAAAATAACATTTTTTGAGCAGACTGACAAATTGACACTCACAGAATCCATTTAGTTTAACTATTTTTATACACCATATTAAAATATCTTACATCAAAAAAAACATAAACAAATGAGACAACTATTTTTAATATTAACGCTTACCATGTACTTTGTAAGCCTTAAGGCACAGATAAAATTACCTGGAGGAAATTTAGGAAATACAATAAACAATGCAGCCAACGCGGCAGCAGGAAGCGGTGCTAATTTATCTGAGTCAGATATTGCAAAAGGATTAAAAGAAGCTTTGGATGTAGGCACAAAAAATGCGGTAGGTGCAGTTTCAAAAACTGATGGTTTTTTTAAGAATCCAAAAGTTAAAATTCCTTTCCCACCAGAGGTTAAAAAAGTAGAAACATCTATTCGCCAAGTGGGTATGAATAAACAAGCCGATGACTTTATTATAGCATTAAACAGAGCTGCCGAAGATGCCGCAAAAAGCGCCACGCCTATTTTTGCAGATGCAATTAAAAGCATGACGCTATCTGATGCCAAATCAATTTTAAAAGGCAATGAAACAGCAGCTACAACATTTATGAAAGACAAAACAAGCAATGAGTTAGCAAACAAGTTTAAACCAATTGTACAGCAAAGTATGCAAAAAGTACAAGTAACTAAACATTGGAAAACCATTGCTACACAATACAACAAACTGCCAATGACAAAAAAAGTAAATCCTGATTTAGAAAAATATGTTACCGATAAAGCCATTGAAGGTTTATTTAAAATGATTGCCGATGAAGAAACAAAAATTAGAAAAGACCCAGCTGCGCGCGTTAGCGACATTTTAAAAAGTGTTTTTGGGTCTTAAATGGCTAAACATCAAATACTATTTCACATTCAAAACATAAATAAAATTGACTTTATAAAATGATTACCATATTTCACAAATCAAATTGCAGTACCAGCATTAAAGTACTTAATGTTTTAAAAGAATCAGGTAAAAAGTATAAGATTGTTGAATACATTAAAACACCGCCAAATGCCGAAGAGCTAACATCAATCATCGAAAAACTAGGTATTTCGGCAGAGGCACTCATTAGAAAAAAAGAGCCCATTTTTAAAGAAAATTACGGCCATAAAAAGCTCAATGAAGCACTTTGCATTAAGCTTATGGTTGAGCATCCAAACCTAATTGAAAGACCTATTTTAATTAAAAGAACACGCGCTATTATTGGCCGACCAATTGAAGCAGCCGAAAAGTTTATTATGTAATTAGTCGGTTGATTCAGCGGTAACTGGATCTAATTGCGCATCCAAAAATTGCTCTTTATAAATACTTGTAAGCAATAAAAAATAGGAAATTAATAAAGGGCCAAAAATCATTCCAGGTAAGCCAAACAGCTTAATACCAAGTATAACGCCCATTACTGTGATAAGCGGATGCACATCGGCAAATTTCTTTTGAAAAGCAAAACGCAAAACATTGTCTATCATTGAAATTACAAAAACACCATACAAAATTAGCGCTAGTGCCTCATAACTGCTACCAGTAGAATACAACATTAAGGCCGAAGGCAGCCAAATTAGCGCTCCACCAACCATAGGTATAAACGAAAAGAAACCTGTAATAATTCCCCAAAAGAGTGGCTCATTTACGCCAAAAATCCAATAACCTAAAGCCGCAACAAGCCCTTGCAAAGTAGCTAAAACAGGGGCACCCAAAACATTGCTAAAAGTTTGTGCTTTTAACTCTTCTGTAAATCGAGCTAAATCTGATTGCTTAACAGGTAGTAATTTAACTACAAAACGTTCTAATTTACCTGTGTTACTTAAAAGGTAGTACAAAAACAATAGCATAATTCCAATATCTCCAAGTACAGAGATTGATTGACTTAAAAAGCCTCTAATATAGTCGGCAGCACTTATCTGTAGCGATTTTAAGTTATCTGGATTCATAAAACGCTGCCCACTCAAATCATAAACCTTATTATCTAAAGTTTGTAAGGTTTGGGTAATTACACTTGAGTCGGAAAATAAATGCTGCAGTTTTGGAATAAACATGTTAAACAAAAGTGTGAGCGGAACAACAAGCAGCAAAATGGTTATAAGCATTACTAGTAGAGAAGTTAATCCCCTTTTCCATTTTCTTTTTTCAATTAAATATTTAGTAATTGGTCTAAAAAGCACATAAATAATAAGTGCCCCTAAAAAGTCAGCAAAAAAATCGATGAGCGAAAAAAATATTATTCCACCAATAATAGTAATGCAAACAACTAAAATAATTTGTTTAAGTAAAGCGGCATCAATTTTTTTAAGCATCATCAATTTTTTTTACATACAAATTTAAAAACTTATTTACATTAATTTCAAATTAAACGAACCAAGCATTAACGTTTCTCTTTAAAAAAATCAGTAATTATATTGCCACACTCAAGAGCCATAATGCCAGTTTCAACTATTGTTTTGGGATGTAACACATTTTGGTTTAACCTTAAATAACCTCTTTTAGGATCGGCAGCAGCAAAAACAATTTTTTTGAATTGCGCCCAATGAATAGCTCCTGCGCACATTATACAAGGTTCAAGTGTAATAAACAAAGTACATTCGTTTAAATATTTACCCCCTAAATAATTTGCGGCAGCAGTAATAGCTTGCATTTCGGCATGCGCAGTAACATCCTTTAATCTTTCGGTTAAGTTGTGCGCACGAGCTATAATTTGATTATTACAAACCACTACAGCACCCACAGGCACTTCATCAGCATCATAAGCCTTTTGTGCCTCTTTAAATGCCTCACGCATAAAATAGGCATCTGTATACAAACTTAAACTCGACTCAAATTCCATCTTTTTTTGATTGCATTTTTTTAACTAAACCTTCTCTTAAAGCAATTTGCAGCGCCTTATCCAAATCAAGAATATTGGCCTCTAAACGATTTGCTATTTCAAGCGGTGAATGCTGAATTTCGCTCATGGTAATCATACTTAAAAGAAACATTAAATCTTCGCTCATTATGCCAGCTCCGCCCTTTTCGGGATATAAGTTTCTTTTACCTAACATGGGCTCGCCATACAATTGCCCTGGCTCAATAAGATGATTCATTTCAAAGCCTTTACAAACATCCAATAATAAATGTACAATTTCTTTTAAAGCGGTAAAATCTATTATTGATTTATCATCCAAACTAGTATGATATTCGGGGTAAATTTTATAGGGTGTGCGCATAATAGTTCCTACAGGAAAATTATAGCCTGGCGAGCAATATTGCCTTTCATCGCTCCCTCCTACCCTAAAATCGCGCACGGTAAAATTCTTATACTTGGTATTTAAGAAATGTTGCATCATCTCGTCAGCTAATGTATCTGTGCGCTTGCTTTTTTGATAGGTAATTTTACCTTTATCACCACAACAAGTTAACACATATCCTGCTTTAATTTTTGATTTAAGCGCTTGTCCATGTTGAGCCAAGAAAGCAATAATACCAATGGTTTCTGGGGCCAAAACAAAACGGTAAGTATAAAAACGATTTTCAATTTTACTTAACTCCTGATATAAAAACACAAGCGCTAATGGTCCCGAAAGTTCATTATTAGCCATGCTTGGATGGCATAAATAGGATGAAAATAAAATTTCTTCATCAGAAGTGCCCTTTAAAACATACTGTCCGTAAGTAAGTGCACCATCACTTAAACTTGTATCAATAACAACATGATAATTACCCTCTTTTGGCAATTGCAACCATTCATTGTGGGTTAAGCAAAAGCCCCATGTTTCTTTATAATAACTTGTTAAATAAGGTATAGCGTTTGGTTTATTAGGCAAAGTGTGCAAATGCGGCTCTAACTCCTCCCATGTCATAGCCTTATTTATAGGCATACTGTAATTTATAACATGTAAATTATTTTTTTTGAACTCAGCAATTTTATTGCCTTCAGGTGTAATAATATAAGCATCATTAATATTCCATTCTTTTGGAATTTTCCAATCTAAAACGCTTGTTGCTGTTGGCACCTCTGTTAAATCAAATGGAATTATTTCTTGTAAAATTTCAAAACTTTTACGCAAACCATTGCCTGTAATGCTTCTACAAATGGGCCATAATGCATCAAAATATTGTTCTAATTGTTTCTCCATGCGCTCAAAAGTAATTTGTTGTTTGCAAATATAGTGTTTGAGTGGCGATTTCGAATAGTCGAATAAATAAGTTCCAATAATGATTGGCCAAAACCAAAGAGCACTTCTTTAAACCAAGATTAGCAGTAGGAATAAATTAATGAGATTGAAGCATCACAATTTACATGGCTTTGGAGTTTTATAGATTTCAAAACCGAATAGGATTAAAAGTTAAACAAAATAAATAAGGCGTTCTTTTGATAAATAAGCTACATTTGAATTTAGTAAACAAGCACATGAAAGTATTTTTTCCTAACTTAAATTCTCTAAGATTTCTGGCTGCTTTGCTCGTAATTGTTCATCATATTGAACAGTATAAAGAAATTCTTGGCTTGCCCAATGTTTTCCATAATCACACAATACAATTAATGAGTAAAATTGGCGTAACACTATTTTTTGTATTGAGTGGATTTTTAATTACCTATTTGCTCTTAGTTGAACAAAAGGAGCATGGAAATATAAAAATTAAGCCGTTTTACATCAGAAGAATTTTAAGAATATGGCCGCTGTATTATCTTATTATTTTACTGGCTTTTTTTGTATTTCCACACATTGAATTGATGCATTTACCCGGGCACGATGGCTCTCATTTTTTAATCAAATTAATTTTCTTTGTTTTAATGATGCCCAATGTAATTCATGCGATGGGCGCAGGCTTAGCTTATGGCACACAAACCTGGTCTATTGGAGCTGAGGAACAATTTTATTTGATTTGGCCTTGGCTACTTAAATTTTTTAAAAACAAATTGAGGCTCATCATTGGTGTCATACTTGTTTATTTGCTCTTTAGATATTTATTTGCAATCCTTTTTTACAAACATGTAATTTTTGCTTACTTATATCGCATATGGTATTTGTTCCCTATCGACAATATGGCATTTGGTGGACTATTTGCAGTAATTTATTTCAATAATTATAAAAAAGCTATTCACTTTCTGCAAAATAAATTACTCCAAATTATTGTTTGGCTTGTGACTGTATTGCTCATCTTTTCAGGCAAAAGTTTAGGTTATTTTCATCATCAAATTTATTCTATCTTGTTTGGAATTATAATTTTTAACCTTGCTACAAATAGTAACACTGTTATAAATTTTAAACTAAAGTATTTAGATTATCTTGGTAAGATATCATACGGACTTTACATGTACCACAGCGTTTTAATAGTTGTGTCCATTAAATTACTTCAAGCTTTTAACATCGAAAATAATTTTCTTATTTATGTTTTAAGTTTTCTGCTAACCATTATTGTTGCTGCCCTTTCTTACGAGTATTTTGAAAAGCGTTTCATTAAAATGAAGAAAAACTACTATTGATGTGTGCCGAAAATTATACCAATGTGATTTATAAATTATACCAATAATTTAAAATCTTACATTGGTAAATGCCGTGAAACAAATTTGGGTCATTACTTATTTCACATCGGTATTACACCAATAACAGTTTCAATCTAGTCCAATTACAGCATGGCCTAATTTTGCTAATTTCAAATAATATCATCATTAACCATTGCAATTACAAACGAGCAAACTGTGCAATTTATATGGGTTAATACAAAATGGTATTTGCTAAAAAGTTTTTGTTGTTTTTTATTTCAACGCATTAAAAATATTATACTCAAAACGAATTAAAAAACCTGTGTAAGCATTTCTTGCGGCATTGCTTTTTATTTGATATCGATAACCTAAATCAATACGCATATAACTTTTTAATATTAATTGCAAAGCCGGAAAAACATCATAAATATTGGTTTTATATTCATATAAATTGTTCCTTCCATTAAACTCAACATATAAATTTAAATTTGGCTGATTGTAATTTTTATAATGAAAAGGCAACAATAAATAGCCAGCCGACAAAGTATAGTTTAGTGAATGGGGCGCTACAAAATCAGGCCGCTTAAAGCCAATATTATCAGTTGTGTATACATGCCCTAGCGTGGCCGACAAAGCTAATTTATGCAATAATTGTGTAGCAACTATGCCATTATTTATACCAGAATTATCGCCTTCTAAATTTATTTCTCTAAAATAAATATCATGATCAATCACCGATAATCTGGAGAAGGCGGCCATTCTAAAATGCCTATGTAAATCATCCTTAGAAAAAAATCTATACTTTACATACATATTAAAGCCCTCTAATTGAATTGCTGATTGATAATAATTTGCTAAAAAAGCACTTATTCTTACATTAACTTTTTTATCAAGGCCAATGGCCACTTCTGGCACTAATCTGTGCATTATAATATATTCGTTATCGCCCGAAACAGAGTGCCTGTGGCCATTCATAAATTTATCGGTAAGGCGCAAAGAAATCGCTTTAGCAGGCATATTACTTGCAGGTTCAGAAATAACAAACAACTCTTGCGCAAAGCATTGATGGATTGATACTAAAAAAATAAATACCAACAGTTGTGTTCTCACTTTATTCTTCCACCACATAGTATATTTTTAAGTTGGTGATTAAAGAACTATCTTTTGAATTACTAGGTAAAACCATAGCACTTTTAACTTTGTGTTGTTTTTTTAGTTCCTTAGAAGTTAAAAATCCATCATCAATAAATTTAAAAATCTTTGTTTCTTTCATCTCCTTAAAATTACCAATAAATAACACAGATTGATCGTAAAACAAAAAAGGAGCACTGTCTCTATAAGCTTCATAATTCTTATATGTTACCTTTAATTCAGCAACAAAAAAACCTGCATCTTCAACTTTCTTTTTAATGAGACTAAAATCGATTTCTGATTGTTTTTTAAAGTAAATATGAAAAGCATTTAACTCCAAATCTGGAACAATGCTATCAACAAAGTTCAATGATTGCAATTGCTTTTGTGTGGCCAAATTGCACATAGAACAGGTCAAACCACTTGCCTTTAAATCGGCCTTTATAAATTGAGCAGAGCTCATCTTATTGCATAAAATAAGTATAAATAATATTTTTTTCATAGGTGTTTATGTATAAATAACAAGGCAAGTGCTAGCACACAAAATGGCAACACTCACCCTGTTTATTTTAAATATTATTTTCTATCGTATTTACAGCAACTATGTAATTTTTCGTACGCTGCATCATTGCCTTTACAACCATCATTATCGTACCCAGCAGCACAAATAGCACTTTGGATAGTTTTTAAATTGGTTTTTTTAGGATCAAAACTCACAGTAATTTCTTTAGATTTTACATCCCAAGATGCCTTTTTTACCCCATCAATTTTCAATGATTTTTCGATGGTTTTTTTGCACATGCCGCAATTGCCCCAAACTTTAAACTTTTCTGTTTGGCCGCCTCCTGCAAAGGCATTAGTAATAAATAATGTAGTAAGTATGATGGTGATAATTAAGATGATATTTTTCATTGTAAAAGTTATTATGGCATACCATTAATGAACATGCCTTGTTAAAGAAAATTAATTAAAATAATTAGATAAATTAATTAATGTCAAATTCTGAAAACACTATTTACAACGAGTTTACTTGCTTTTGCAAATAAATAAGGAGGTGGTGCATGCGCATTAAACACATCTATTTTTGCAACAACCAATTTTTGAATAAAAAGATCAATAGACTGTAACAGGTAAATCAACTCAAATGAAATCACTTTTGAAGACTTTACAAAACTAGCATCTTGATGCGCATCTACTTTATAAAAATGTAAAATATCTTCACAACAATCCATATCTTCTGCGGTATCGTCACAGCCACAACTTTCGTTGTTATGTAAAGCAAAATAGCTAACAGATGAAAGCGCTCCTCCACAAAAATGTGCCTCAATATAAACTCCCGATGCACATATAAAGTACATTGTTGCTAATAATAGGAGTGTTAACTTTTTCATCTTCTCACAAATGTACGAATTATACCAATTGCATTTATTTTTTAGTCCAACTAAAAAAATAAATATGCAATGGTTAATGCCGATGCTTCTTGAAATTATTCTAATAAGGCCAAGCCGCAATTGGAACAAATTGAAAATGTAATCGGTATTACTCGGTTCATTGCTTGCGCTATAGATTAATATTTGTTAATCAATTTAACCACAAAAAAATTCCAATACTATTTATTTACTATCTTTAACTTGTAATTTTATACGTTAAAAAAAACATCATCAATTACCCTATGAAAATTTCTACACTCGTAAATTGTTTAGTATTTATAATATGCATCAACCCGCTTGCTGCGCAAAGTTTTATAAATCCACAGCCTAACCAAGCATTAACTTTTAAGCAAATGCAATTGCAGTTTAATGATTGGAAAAACAACAATAACCTATCGGAGAAAAAAGGTTGGAAACACTTTAAACGATGGGAAATGGAAACCCAGCTGC
The DNA here is from genome assembly GCA_903831265.1 of uncultured Bacteroidota bacterium. Classification (GTDB taxonomy): domain Bacteria; phylum Bacteroidota; class Bacteroidia; order UBA4408; family UBA4408; genus CAIKXD01. The sequence continues at coordinate 16,362 of CAIKXD010000167.1, read as the reverse complement.
ACACAAACACCAGCGGAGAACCTGTTAATCCAACAATTTTTATTGATGAAGTAACGCGCTTAGCTAGCGAAAAAGAATTGCTTAAAGCAACAAACAACGACAGAAGTCTTACATGGCTACCCGCAGGCCCAAGCGCATTGCCAAATAATCTTACAGGCTATATGGAAAACGGAATTGGCCGAATCAATTGTATCACTTTTGATCCAAATACACCATCAACCTATTATGTTGGTGTGGCTCAAGGTGGTGTTTGGAAAACTACCAACAATGGTGCAAGTTGGTTACCACTTACCGATGATTTGCCAATTACACGCATCAGCGATATTGCCATTGATCCAAACAATACAAATACAATGTATGTTTCTGTTTGCGATTTTGCTTACATAGGAATAAGTTTACAATTGAATGGTAGAAAAAGAAATACACATTATGGTTTAGGCGTTTATAAAACTACCAATGGCGGACAAACTTGGGCACCAACTGGACTTAGTTTTCAGCTTACCAATGGCGATGCTTCGCTCATCAGAAAAACAATTGTAAATCAAAATAACAGCAACAAACTTGTAGCATGCGGAACAAGCGGTATGTACATTAGCAACGATGCTGGAAATACCTGGACTAAAACTTTAGACTCTTTATTTTGGGACTTAACACAAGATCCATCAAATCCTAATGTACTTTATGCCGCATCGGGTTGGGTAGCTGCTTCAAATCAAGGCAATGCAGCAATATACAAATCAACCGATTTTGGTGTTACCTGGACCATGCTAAATACAGGTATTCCGGCCACAGGAGAGGTGCAACGTATTAGAATTGAAATAGCACCATCAAATCCAAATATTGTATATGCTATTGCTGTTAATGTGGCATCGGGTTATTACGGCATGTATAAATCAACCAATGCAGGTGCTACATGGCAATTTACACCTGCAGCTTTAAATATTTTAGGTTATGATGATGGCTTTGATACTGGTGGCCAAGGAGCTTATGATTTAGCTTTTGCTGTAGACCCTAACAATCCTAATAAATTAATTGTTGGAGGAATTAATGTGTGGGGCTCGGTTGATGGAGGACAAAATTTTGATCCAGCCAGCCATTGGACCTTGTTTTATGGCCCCACTTTGCATGGCGATATTCACTTTATAAAATACCAACCCCTTACTGGCAACGTTTTTATATGTAGTGATGGTGGTATTTACCGAACGCCTATAGTTTCAACTCAAACTTGGATTGATGCAAGTAATGGAAATCCATGGCCTACATTATGGACAGGATTAAATGATGGCATGCAGGTTACTTCTTTTTACCGTATTTCCTCCAGTAAAACAAATTCTGGAAAGATAATGGCAGGGGCGCAAGACAATGCCACTTTTTTCTATGATGGTTCAGCGTGGAGTACTACTAACGGAGGCGATGGCATGGATAATATATTTGATCCAACTGATGAAAACATACACATCGCATCAAGTCAATACGGAAACTTTTCAAAATCGTACGACAATGGAAATACCTACAATGGAATTTTTGCCAATGTAAACAGCGAAGTAGCCGAATGGACCACACCAATTATTGCCGATGAAAATCAACCCGGCACTATGTATATTGGTTATGCCAATGTAATGAAAAGCACCGATAATGGTGATAGTTGGTCGGCAATTTCAAACTTTCCATCTAACGGAATTGCTTTTAATGAAATATCAGCACTAGCGGTTGCAAAAACAAATAGTAATGTAATTTATGCTGCTAAAAGAGTGCGCTATGAATATAATATTAATGGCTCTATGTATATGACAAACAATGGCGGAAATACATGGAATGATGTAACAGCGGGCTTACCCGACTCATTATATTTTACCTCAGTAGAGGTAAACACAAGCAATGCAAATACAGCTTATGTTACAATGGCCGGATTTAGCGCTGGCAATAAGGTTTTTAAAACTACAAATGGTGGAATTACATGGCAAAACATTTCTTATAACTTACCTAATTTACCCGTAAATTGCATTAAAAGTATAGGTAACGGAAACAGCCTAATTGCAGCATGCGACATTGGCGTTTATCAGCTAGATGCATCACAAAATACTTGGGTAAACATAAGTGTAGATTTACCTAATGTAATTGTAAGCGATATCGAAATTAATGAAGCCGCTAATAAAATTTATTTATCCACTTTTGGAAGAGGAATTTGGCAGGCCGATTTATCGGTTGTTTCTAAAATTAAAAATGCAAAATCAAACATCAACACCATAGCACTATATCCAAGTGTTAACGATGGAAATTTTAGTATTTCTACTATCGATTTTAAAAATACAAACATGGCACAAGTATTTGATATTACCGGAAGAGTTGTAGCACAAGTTAAATTAGAGGCAAGCACTACCCAAGTAAGTTTAAACGCCGCACCAGGCAAGTACTTTATAAAAATACAAGGCGCAAACAATACAGAGGTAAAAAGTTTTATTATTCAAAAATAATTACGCTTTTTTAAATTGTAAATACATAATAAAAATAAGGGCGCATCCCACCATCCCGATGCATCGGGATGGTGGGTCGGGCCATCCGCTGTATCTTTTTTGCGAAATAAAATTTTACTGTAATTAAAAAATGTGCCACGCAAAAAAGGATGCCGCTGCTGTCCCTTGCGCAAAAGAAATGAAAAGATATGTTGGATTGGCGGGGACATCAATCCGATGACCGAATTTACTACTGTCTACTCATTGGATACCCATCATCTGTAATTAGCGTGTTTTTATCTTCAAAAGTAAATTTGGATACTAAGTCGCCAACCTTTATATCATATATATCATAGTAGTTTAAACTATCATTACTATCATTATCTTTTACAAAGAACAAATTGATGTTTTTATCCTCAATTTTGACGACACAATTATAGTTAAAGTATGGGTTGCCCTTGTTTCCTGTCATGGAGTAATTACAATAAATCACTCCACTTGCTTGATAAAAGTCTGCAGTAAGAGAATAAAATAATTCAATTGGAGATGGAAATGCAGGACTTTGTTCTTCTTTAAAAGAAAAATTAAATAGGCCTAAGATATGCTTGCTAATATCACCATCAAATTTATCCCTTAAAGAGTCATTTTCGATTCTTCTATTGTATTCATTGTTTGCTGCACTCAAATGATTTTTATTAATAATTTTCCCTGTAATGGTTCTATTTCCACCATTAATTGGTATTTTATAGGAGTTTTCTTTTGAAATCAATTGATTATTTTCGTCATACCAACCTTCAAAAGAAAATTGGTCAGATTTTAATTCGATAGTAATAGGGACAATTGAACCGTCAGCATAGTTCGTTCCTGCTCCTTTCAATATGACTTTTTCGGCATATGAGTCACTAAGTAACTTAACCTCATAAGTATTTATTTTGTTTGTTAATGAGGTTTCTTCACTTTTCGATACATCACGTCTTACAAAAAGGTGAAGTGTAAATTCATCATCTGCAGGAATAATGTAGGCCCACAATTGATTTATACTCCCATAATTATAAGTGGTTTGAGATTTTTTAACATCTTCTGTTTGCTTATTGTAAACTGTTGTTATTTCTGTATACGCTGTGCTTGTACTTAATTCAATTTCTATTTGTTTTGATTCTCCAATCAATGCTTCTGTTATTGCTTCGTTCTGTGTTTGGTTAGAAGAAATTGAAAATTTTCTTTGGTTGGGATGAAATATTTTTTTTGAAGCAAGTTTGCGAATTGTGTCGTTTATTACCTTTTCTATTAGAAAAATTTGATTTGTAAGTTTATTTATTGAATCAGATAAATCGGAAGCAAATATTCCATCTGGGTAAAAGTTTGCAATGTAAGCGCTCAATTTTTGCGTTTTTTGCTTTTCTTTTTGAATCTCTTCTTCAGTTTGTTTGCTTAGCTGGTCAACACTGCTGTTGTACTCATTCCATAAAGATTGAATTGTGTTTTTATTTTCTATATTCTGTGCTTGTATTGATGGGAGAACTTCATTAATTTTTTGATTTAATCTTTCAACTGTTGATGCATCAATATCTAGCTTCTTAAGTGTTTGAATTAAGACATCATTTTGGTCACAAGCAACTATTTCAATTGGTTTTAATCCATCTGAAGCAGTAATATTTTCCGTAAAACCTTTACCTGATTGATTACCCACTTTTACGGTTAATAAAAACATTCTACGACCTTTGGGCAATTGAGGTATGTCGTCAAGTTGTTGCTCTAAGGTCATTTCTCCTTGAACCTCGCTTTCTATTTTTTGCGAAACTTCATTTTTGTTTGTCACTTCTATCACAGATGAGATTAGTGTTCCCTTTAGTTCTTTAATTGCTATACTCGCTAAAGCTTTTTGTGCAATTAATGGATACTCACCTGATTTTATTTCTCCGCAATTTTCACAGCCTGCTCCTGCTGGCAAAACAACTAGGTATATTCCTCTTGTTGATACTTGGTCTTTTAGGTTTTTTTCAAATCTATCTTGTAATTCTCTTTTTAATTTTTTTTTATCAGCAATCAAATCTCTCAACTTAGGTAAATCGCTAATATCCGATAAGTTTGGCAATTTATTGAGGCGATTAGTTTGAAAGGATTTCAAAGATTCCAGCTGCTGATTATACCTATTAACCTCAATGAGTGCTGACGTTACTTGGCTTGTTGTCATTGAATAAATTTGAGAATTTTTCATTTTCACATCAGATTCAATTTCATTTTTATTATTCAAGTTTTGTTTGGTGTAAGTAAATGGTGTGCTGAGTTGGACTTCAGAAACATTTACTGTTTGTGAAATTGAATAATCTGCACAAAGTAAAATCAAAAGAAGTAATATAGTTCTCATAGGTTATCTTTTTAAAATATTATAATAATGAAGTAAACATACCAACAACGGGCACTTGGCTCAATGCCATTTTTAGCACCTTAGGTCCTATTTTATCAAATAAAACGGCAAGAATTTGTTTACTCCGTTCTTGCTTTTTTGCGAGTGAGCACAAATCTATATCCAAACTTCCGTTTTTTATCGCCCCATCAATTACAGGCACTTTGTCTAATAAAGCCGATGCATTAATTTTTTCTCCTACCGCATTTATAATGGTTAAAGCTTTGGAATTGTTTTTATTGTAAAACTTAGTCATATCTAAATTAAATTCTTTTTCGCCACATTGTATTTTTATATTTGGTACAAGTGTAGGATTAAAATTTGCCGCTTGTTGTTGTGGCACACTTACAACTAATGGAGGAACAATGCTTGTCGTGTCGGATACAATTTTTTCTTCTTTTAAAACCCTCAAATATTGGCTCAACGCTTCTTGTTTCTCCTTTTCGGTATATTCAGATACTTCTGATATAGGCAGGAAGTTTTGTTTTTGTGCAAATTCATAAACATTGTCAGCACTTGTACGTGCGACAACGGATACAAAGTTTTCGCCAACCAATTTATCCACAATGTTTGCTTTTACATAACCATGTATTGTTTGAATAGTTACTTTTTGTTCAACCATTTTATCAATTACTCGCACGGTATCATAAATTTCAACCGCTAATATCATAGTGAGTAAATTGGCTCTTGCATCCACTTCTGCACCTAGGGTTGCCATTTCTATGGCGTAGTCTTTACCTTTTGCAAGGTGTTTGTCATTAAACCAAACTTTCCCTGTAGCCTCATAAAAACCTTGTGTATAATTTATGGTCCCAATCTGTTCGATTGAATTTGGATTGTCTTTATTCGGCTTGATTATTTGTTCGGTGAAATCAAAAGTGGTTAAATTATTTCCTGTATTGTTTTTTTTATTCGTTACAGGTAATGAACCTTCGAAGGATTTTTTCTCGATTTTTTCTATTGCGTTTTGAGGAATGGAAGACAGTTCCTTTAGGTTTTGAACGAAGGAGGATCCCGATAATATGCTTACTTTTTGCGCACTTACATTTAGGCCAAAAGCTAAAATTGTTGTTGTGATAAAAATATTTTTCATTTCGTTTATTATAAACATTTTTTCATTTTTTTAAACTAAATGTAATTTCTAAAACTGTGACAACCTCACAGCGACCAATCTTACACTGCTAAAAAAGGTAAACTTTTTAAGCTATAATCTTACTTTTAAAATTTTTACTTCAAATATAAAATAAATTTTAATTAGTAAAAATTTAGCCAATTTGTTTCTGCTAAGTGCATTCTAGCAAATAGTCAAACTACTAATTTAAAATACTCAAAGTTGGCTATAATTTGGTGTCCGAGACATCTCGAGGTATTACTAACAACGATTTGCATTCAAGCGATGGGCGCGATACCGAAGCACTGAACTGCAAACCTATTACAAATTTATAAAAGAAATACGAACTTCCAAATTAGCGCTGAACCAGCGGCCTATCGCTTGAATGCTGTTATAGGCTGATTGATTACCAAAGCTTTTTTTTATTTAAATCCCATACTAAATCTTACAAGTTACAAAATCAATTGTCTGTCAAATTAAATAATTTTCTAATTCGCTTTTCATCATTTCAGTGCCATTTTGAAACTTTCGTGATCCAATTGGAATATTATTTAATGAATGTTTTTGGTGTCTTGTTGCTGCGACAATTTTGTCTGGTTTGTTTTCAATGTAGGATTTTAAATGCATAGTATTATCTCGCAATGTTCCCAAAGTTTTTTGGTCGTTGTCAGTTTTGAAAAGTTTAAGGCTCGAATAATGTTCTTTCAAATAATTGTCCAATTGTGGTTGATATAAATTGTCTATTTTTAGTTGATTAACTAAACCGTCAAAAAATAGTTGGTCCAATTTTAACAAGTCTTTCTTTAAAATGTCTAATATTAAAACCGCATATAAAGTCCGTTTGTGAATGAAGTATAAACATTTTCGTCTGTCAATTAAAATCAATTGTCCATTCCAATTATTGTCAGAGGTGTAACTTTCCAAAGTTCTTTCTTCTGTTTTCACAAAAGCTTCTAATTTTTTAGTGCAAAATACATTTACCATTGTTAGTGAAATAATATTGAATTTATCATGCCATCAAAATAAACAAGAATTTTCAGTATCGTTATTTTTTTTTCAAATTGCCTATAAAGGTTTGCGGCTATAAATATTGGAGATTTAGAAGCACAAATTTTCTTTAGAAAACCGTACCTCAAACGTAAAACAAATTTTAATTAGAAACAGAATGCAGCCAATATATTTCAGCCGCTGTCAGCGTTAGAGATTTATTCCGTGGTTAAGTGTCTTTTCATTTTCGTAGGATTTTGTCTGCAATCAAAAATGTCAGTTATATAAATTTCGTTGTCTATTAAACGATAAATAATTTTGTAATTTCCCTCTACAATATATCGGTGTCCTTGTTTTAGATTTGTTAGATTTTCTTCCAATGCTCCAATAAATGCTTGTCTTATTATGGGTTTAGTCGCAGAAAAAATTGATTTCTTAATCTTGTGGGCAGTCTATTCACCTGAAACCAAGCGGTAACATAAAAAAATGTTCTTCAATTCAGAAATTGCAAAATTAGTCCATATTATTTGCCTCATAGAATCACCAATTTTTTGATTGTGCTTCTAATTCTTTTTGAGATAAAACATGTCCTTTTTTAATTTGCTTGTTCGAAAAATCAGCTCTTTCAATAAGTTCGCTCTTGCTAAAAACGATGTCAACCGGTTTGATTGATTTTAGGCTTTTGTGAATGGTTGATTCTATTTTATCAAATGTTTTTTCGTCCTGAATACCTAGTAAATATTCTATAAGAGTTATTTTTCGTAATTGAAGGCTCGAAGATTTCATACAATTAAAATTTTCGTGAAATTACTAAATAAAAATAGATTGCAAAACTATCAAGATTTAAAAGACTACACGCCTTACCGCTAACTATTAGATTAGCGAGCACCCCTAACAAATACCGAAATTTATAAATGAGTTTTGCGTGCTATTGGCGGCTGTGCATTTGTATAGATAATTTTCATACATTTGTAGAGCTATGAAATTCTACGAAAAATATCCACAGTTACAAGAAAAAGGCTTTTTGTCAAAAGTACTTACCAATACTGTATTTTCTACAATGTCGCTTGAAGATCAACAAGTTCCAAAAACGAAGATTGTAGAAATAATTAATGGTGTATTGAAAGAAAAGGAATTAAAAGGAAATCAATTCTTCACCAATCAATTGGGATAATATTTCATAATTTCCATTATCAGCTTCTTTCATTGCTCCAATATAAAATTTTCTACTTTCGCCCTCACGAAAATATAATTCTAAAGGTTGATAGCCAAATTTCATTGCAACTATATTCATTAAAATTCGTCCAGTTCTTCCGTTTCCATTATTGAATGGATGGATTTTAATAAACTCGTAATGCGCATAAACTAAGCAATCAATATGTTCAATACGATTTTCAGCAATAGAAATTTTAAAGTTTAAATTGTCGATAAACTGATACATTGCTTGTAAAACTAATGTTGGTTTTGGTGGTATAAGTTGACCAACAGTTACTTCAGTAGCTCGCCATTTTCCAGCCCAATCATAAAGTTGTCCAAAAGCAATGCTATGAATCTCAAGTATAAGATTTGTAGAAAGTAGAATTTCAGTATCTAATTCAAAAATGAAAAGTTCAGCATTTGCAATTCCTTTTGCTTCAATTTCATTGATTTGGTTTTTGTCTGTCAAACCTAGTAAATTGTCATCGGGAAAAGGCGTCCAGTTTGTTTGATTATCATTCATTTTCCAAAGATAATATTTTTTCACTTTTCTCAAGTTGCCTTACCGCCAACTATGGCATTAGCGAGCACCCCAGCCAAATAACGAAATTAAGTACCCACCAACTGTTTTGGATTGATAGAATAGTGAACTCTTTTTAAATTTAAAATTGATGAAGTGGTTTGGAATGAAAGAAAGTAATTTTGATGATTTTCAAATACGAAATTTAGTTTTAAAGCCGAGTGAGCAATAGGGACAGCAGCAAGCTACCATGTAGCGCGGATGGCCCGGCCTTGAGCAAAGCGAAAGGATTGCCCAAAACAGTTTGATCATTTGCATAAATAGATGAGCCAAGGTTCGTTTTTAAGCTTTTACCTGACTAGCTTACATCATAAACAGAGCAAAAAAAAGCAGCCCGAGAGCTGCTATTTTAATAAATTATTATTGCTTTTATTGGGGCTTTTCCATTGCGGCAATTTTCTTTTTGATGCCTTCGGTTGTAATTGAGCTTGGTCTTTCTAAAGGATGACCTAAAGCTCTATCCCAAATTAGCGATGACAATACGCCTAATGAGCGAGAAACACCAAACAACACAGTATAGAAATCAAACTCAACTAAGCCGTAATGCATTAATAATGCTCCAGAATGGGCATCAACATTTGGCCATGGATTTTTAATTTTACCAATTGATCCTAAAATTGGCGGCACCACTTCGTAAATGCTTTGCACAATTTCTAATAAATCATCATCTCCTTTTGGTTTGATATGCTTGTTATAAAAATCTTGTTGCGCAGTAAATCTTGGGTCTGTTTTACGCAGCACAGCATGACCGTACCCTGGAATAACTTTACCTTCTTCAATTGTTTTTTTCACATAGTCGGCAATTTGTTCTTTTGTTGGCAAACCACCACCTAACTCTTGGCGCATATCTAAAATCCAAGCAATAACCTCTTGGTTAGCTAAACCGTGCAAAGGACCTGCTAAACCAGCCATGCCTGCAGTAAAAGCTAAATATGGATCGGCAAGCGTTGAGCCTACTAAATGCGTTGCATGTGCCGAAACGTTTCCACCTTCGTGATCGGCATGAATGGTTAAATACAAACGCATTAATCTTCTAAAATCTACTTGCTCGAACCCAAGCATGTGTGCAAAATTGGCTGCCCAATCTAATTTTGGATCTGGCTCAATGTGCACATTGTTGTGATACATTTTACGGTAAATGAAGGCAGCCACACGTGGTAAACGACCTATCAAGTTCATTGAATCTTCGTAAGTATAATCCCAATAATGTTTTTTATTGATTCCTTTTTTATAGGCTGCAGCAAATAGTGATTCGGTTTGTAGGGCGCTAATGGCAATACAAAACTGTGTCATTGGATGCGTATTGGCAGGCAACTTCTCTAAAATATCAAATACATGTTTTGGTACAATACTTCTGCGTGCCCAGTTATTACTAATATCTAGAACATCTTCGTAAGTTGGAATTTCGCCTGTTAACATTAAATAAAAAATACCTTCGGGCAATGGTTCCGTTCCTTTAGGGGCCTTAGGAAGTTTTTCTCTAATTTCTGGAATGGAGTATCCTCTAAATCGAATACCTTCATCGGCATCTAATTTAGATGTTTCAGTTACCATGCCAATCATTCCTTTCATCCCTTGATAAACGGAAGCTACGGTATATTCGCCTAGCTTTTTATCACCATGTTCTTTAATAATTGCTTTTACTTCTTCCTTCATAGGAAGGGCTAAACTCGCGAACTTTTCTTTTAATGTATCCATATTGCTACTGGTGTAAGGTTTTGTATTCTTTGTGTTTGAATAAACGTTGCTATTGATGCTAAATTTAAAACAAAATAATTTTCGTTACGAAGGTATTGATACTTGTTTAAAAAGCAAATATCCTTTACATCAATTTTTATTTATGTTTTTACTTTTTATATACAATTAACGTTGTTTTACACATTTGAGATTATTGCCAGGATAAATTGCTGTTTCTCCTAAAATTTCTTCGATACGCAATAATTGATTGTACTTGGCAATCCTATCGGTACGTGAGGCAGAACCTGTTTTAATTTGACCTGTATTTAATGCCACAGCTAAATCGGCAATAGTGGTATCTTCGGTTTCGCCACTACGGTGACTCATTACCGCAGTATAATTGTTATTGTTGGCGAGCGTAACAGCATTTACAGTTTCGGTTAAGGTACCAATTTGATTTACTTTTACTAAAATAGAATTGGCAATACCGTTATCAATTCCTCTTTGCAGGCGGTTTACATTGGTTACAAATAAATCATCGCCCACCAATTGTATTTTATTTCCTAATTTTTCTGTCATCATTTTCCAGCCATCCCAATCATCTTCGGCCAAGCCATCTTCTATAGAAATGATGGGATATTTTTTGCACCAATCGGCCCAATAATTTACCATATCGGCTGGACTTAATTTATCGCCACTTGATTTATGAAAGTGATATACTTTTTCATCAGCTTTAAAAAACTCAGAAGCTGCGGCATCCATGGCAATAAAAACATCAACACCAGGCTTATAACCTGCTTTTTCTATAGATTGCAACACCACTTCAATCGCCTCTTCATTTGATTTAATGTTTGGTGCAAAACCGCCTTCATCGCCCACATTGGTGGAATAATTTTTACTTTTTAAAACACTTTTTAGGTGATGAAATATTTCGACCCCCATACGCAAGCCTTCGCTAAAACTTTTAGCACCTGTAGGCATTACCATAAACTCTTGAAAATCGATACTATTATCGGCATGCGACCCACCATTTAAGATGTTCATCATTGGCACTGGCAAAGTGTTGGCATTAAAACCACCTACATAACGAAACAAAGTTTGGCCTGCCTCTTGGGCTGCAGCCTTGGCTACTGCCATTGAAACACCTAAAATGGCATTAGCGCCTAAGTTGGCTTTGTTATCAGTGCCATCTAAGGCAATCATTTTTTTATCGATATAATTTTGGTCAAAAATATACTGCCCGTTTAACTCTTCACGAATGGCTGTGTTTACATTGTGCACTGCTTTTAAAACACCTTTACCAAGGTAAGCATTTTTATCGCCATCGCGCAACTCAACGGCTTCGTGTGTACCAGTAGATGCGCCCGAAGGCACAGCTGCACGACCCATGGCCCCTGAATCGGTAAAAACATCTACCTCAACGGTAGGATTTCCTCTTGAATCTAATATTTGTCTGGCTGTAATATTGGTTATGAATCCCATAAATAAATGATTTATATAAATTAAAAAGTGCGTAAAATTATTGATTTATGTTCACCAAACTGCATGTTTTAAATAATTATCTTAAAAATAATCATTAAAAATTATCTTTGTACAAATTACACACTGGGCAATCACATGGAAACAACACGACAATTAAAAGTAGCACGATTATTACAAAAAGAAATGGGAGAAATGTTTCAACGCGAAATGGGGCATCATTTTGCAGGCGCATTTATTTCAGTTACTAAAGTAAGAATAAGCCCCGATTTATCTCATGCAAAAGCGTATCTAAGTATATTTGGAAATAACGACAAAAATGGCATTATGGATAAAACCAAGGAGGTATCGCGTGAAATTAGGGGAAAGATGGGAGATAGAATTGGCAAGCAGTTGCGTATTGTGCCAACTTTTGAATTCTTTTTAGATGACAGTGCCGATTATGCTGCTAAAATTGATGAATTGTTAAAGAAATAATTTTTACTAAAGTAAGCGCTGCAGCATTGTTACATCCAACAGTTTATCAAACTTTACGCCCACACTTTTCATTACGCCAACTACTTTAAATCCATTTTTGTTATGTAAATAAATGCTGTGTTCATTGCCTTCGGTAATGCGTGCTAGTATTGAAACAAGTTCTGTATTTTGTGCCTCTGCTAAAATTACTTCAAGCAATTGTTTCCCAATACCGCTGTGGCGAAAATCGGGTAAAATATATAATGATATTTCGGCTGTTACATCATAAGCTTTACGCTCGCTCCATTTGTTAAGCGCTGCGTAGCCCACAATTAATCCGCCTTTTTGCGCCACAAAAATTGGAAAGTTTTCATCGCGGTTTTCAAACCAAGCCATTCTATCATGTAATGATTTTGTTTCTGTATCAAATGTTGCTGTAGTATTTACTATAGCTTCATTGTATATTTCCATAATGGCTGGCACATCTTCTTTAATGGCTTTTCTTATACTTAACATGAGGTATTTTTTTTTCAAAGTTAAGGGCAATTTTAGGAACTTAATGTTAATCAATTTTAAAATTTTTGCTTTATTCCATTATCGGCTTGCAACGTTTTTTATTCCAAATTAGATCATGGAATAATTAATTCTGCGGCTTTATTTTTCATGATAATGAATGTTGGATCAATAGGGTGTAAAATATTTTTCAAGTATCAATCAAACACTTATGCAGTTAAAACTGAATTATAAGCTATAATTAAATAATAAAGATTATATTGTAATCATATTAATTGACTTTTATTTAATCATTTTATGTATCTTAATTGTCATACTTATTACAGTTTTAAATACGGCACATTGAGCGTAGCCCAATTGTTGGCCCAGGCGCAGCAGTTAGGAGTTACACAATTTGTATTAAGCGATATCAATAACACATCGGCCGCGCTTGATTTTGTGCGGCTTTCGAAAAAATACAATGTAAAGCCAATTGTGGGCATCGATTTTAGAAATGGCGTACAACAACAATTTATAGGCATAGCCAAAAACAATGAAGGTTTTGCATCCCTCAATACATATTTATCGGCTTGTTCGGTGAGTGGCAAAACTATTTTGCCTGATTATTTCCCTAGTAGTGATGATTGTTTTATTGTGATTCCCTACCCCGCCTTTCAGCAAAGATTTCAGCAAGATGAGCGCGGCACCATACTTTTATTTAAAAACGATGCGCGCATTTACATCGGCATAAAGCCTAGCGAGTTAAATCATTTTCGTTTTTCGGTTTACAAAAAATGGCATACACGCATGGTAATTTTGCAACCCGTAACTTTTATCAACAAAACAGGATTTAATACCCATCGTTTACTGCGCGCGGTTGACAACAATACGCTATTGAGTAAATTGCCTTTGAGCGAGCAAACTACAGCTGATGAAACAATGTTGCCGCCTGTAGATTTACTAATCATTTACTACGATTTTCCTACCATCATTTACAACACGCAAAAAATAGTAGAGCAATGCCATATCGATTTTGAATTTGGCACAAATAAAAACAAAAAAAGTTTTAGTGGGAGTATCAAAAAAGATTACCATATTTTAATGAGCCTTTGTTACGATGGGCTTAAGTATCGTTATCCAAATACAGACGATACCATTATTGACCGCATGGAAAAGGAAATTAAATTGATTAGTGAGCTTAACTTTTCATCTTATTTTTTGATTAATCATGACATTGTGCGTTATGCGCAACACAAAAACTATTTTTATGTTGGCCGTGGTAGTGGTGCCAATAGCATGGTAGCTTATTTACTGCGCATTACCGATGTTGATCCTATTGATTTAGATTTACATTTCGAGCGTTTTTTAAATCCTTATCGTACCAGCCCGCCCGATTTTGATTTAGATTTTAGCTGGAAAGATCGTGATGATGTAATACGTCATATTTTTGAAACGCATGGCGAAGCACATACCTGTTTGCTGGCCACCTACAGTACTTTTCAGGCCAATGCGGTAATGCGCGAATTGGGAAAAGTTTTTGGTTTGCCTAAAGATGAAATAGATATGTTGTTAGAAAACAGAAGACTTAAAAGCACGCCAGATCACATCACCAAACTAATTTATGCCTACAGCAATCAAATACATGATTTTCCGAATCATTTAAGCATACATGCAGGCGGTATTTTAATTTCAGAAAAGCCTATTCATTATTATACGGCCAACAACTATCCACCCAAAGGCTTTCCAATTAGTCAGTTTAGCATGTTGGAAGCCGAAGATGTGGGTTTGTATAAGTTTGATATTTTATCGCAAAGAGGTTTAGGACATATTAAAGATGCGGTTGAATTGGTAAAAAGAAACAAGTTGGTAAACATTGATATTCATGATGTAAAAAAGTTTAAAGAAGATCCTGAAGTTAAAACACTATTGCGTGAAGCGCGCTGCATAGGTTGTTTTTATGTAGAAAGTCCTGCGATGCGCATGTTGCTAAAAAAATTGGGTGCCGAAACTTACAAAGCCCTAGTAGCAGCAAGCTCTATTATTAGACCAGGCGTGGCTTCATCGGGCATGATGCGCGAATACATTTTGCGCTTTAAAGGTCAAAAACCCAGCTACGAAACACCTGCGCCCATTTATAAAATTTTAGAAGAAACATTTGGCGTAATGGTGTATCAAGAAGATGTAATAAAAGTGGCACATTATTATGCAGGACTTGGGCTTGGTGAGGCCGATATGTTGCGAAGGGGCATGAGTGGCAAATATCGCGGAAGAGAAGAGTTTGAGAAAGTAAGAAACCTATTTTTTGATAATTGCAAAGTTAAAGGTTATCCCGAGGAAGAAAGTAAAGAAGTGTGGCGACAAATTGAAAGTTTTGCAGGCTATGCTTTTTCTAAAGGACACAGCGCTTCGTATGCAGTGGAAAGTTTTATGAGTTTATATTTAAAAGCTTATTTTCCTTTGGAACACATGGTGGCTGTAATCAACAACTTTGGTGGTTTTTACCGTACCGAATATTATGTACACGAAGCACGCATGCATGGAGCTGAAATTGTTGCGCCACACATTAATAAAAGTAGTTATCTAACAGATATTGAAGGCACGTGCATTTATCTCGGCTTCATACACATTGCCGAATTGGAGCAAAACACCGCAGAAAATATTTTAAATGAACGCCAAAAAAATGGCCTATTTACTTGCTTAACCGACTTTATGAAAAGAGTGGCTATTAGTTTAGACCAACTAAGATTGCTAATACGCGTAGGTGCTTTTAATTTTAGCGGTCGTACTAAAAAGCAGTTGTTGTGGGACATTCACACTATTATGGGCGATGATAAAAAAACACATGTAGAAAAAGAATTGTTTGAACCTGAGTATAAATCGTACACATTGCCTGAGTTGTATCATAGCGATAGAGATGATGCTTTAGATGAAATGCAGTTGTTGGGATTTCCATTATGTAGCCCTTTTGCATTTATTAAAAACTTACCTGAAAGCACTTTAAAGACCACAGATTTAGCAACACTGGTAGGCAAAACCATAAGTATTGTTGGTTATTTAGTAACCATAAAATACACGCGAACTAAGCATAAAGAAGAGATGCTTTTTGGAACATTTATAGATACGGAAGGGCGCTTTTTTGACACCACGCATTTTCCTAAAATAGCCAAAGAATTTCCTTTGCGGGGAAAGGGTTGTTATTTGATAAAAGGGCGCGTGGCGAGTGAGTTTAACTTTTGCAGTATTGATGTGATGAGTTTGGAGAAGTTGGCGCATTACGCTTTTGATTAGCTGAAAAATGTGCCAATGTGCCAATGAAGCAATGTGATAATTTGAAAATGTGACAATGTGCCAATGTAGCAATGTGATAATACAATTTGAAAATGGATGTCATTTTACTTTGCGCGCTCTGCGCCTTCTTTGCGTGCTTTGCGGTTAAAACAATGTGCCAATGTAGCAATGTGATAATACAATTTGAAAATGGATGTCATTTTACTTTGCGCACTCTGCGCCTTCTTTGCGTGCT
>CAIKXD010000166.1 GCA_903831265.1 uncultured Bacteroidota bacterium | reverse complement strand
CATTGTGTCGAGTTTTAGAGATATTACCGAAAAGAAACGCAATTCGCTGCAACTTGAATTTGGAAAAAACAATTTAGATGCGATGATGAACACAAGCTCAGATATGATGTGGAGTGTCGATACGGATTTAAATTTATTAACCGCAAACAAGCAGTTTAATCTGCAAATGTTAAGCAATTACAATTGTACAGTTGCTATAGGTTCAAGTGTGCTTAGTTCTTCGTTTTCTTCAGAGTATACAACGCGTTATAAAATATACTATGAAAGGGCCTTAAGAGGCGAAATATTCACAGAAATCGAAAAGCGATTTTTTCCAAAAGTTGGGTGGGCTGAAATTTCTTTTTTTCCTATTTTAAAAGGTACTGAACTCATCGGAATAGCCTGTCAGTTGCATGATATTACAGCCATTAAATTGGCCGAAGAGCAATTGCGAAACAGTGAAGCTTTTAACCTAGGTGTTATTAATGCCTTAAGCGCACACATTGCTGTTATTGACAATGCTGGCGCAATTATAGCGACGAATCATGCATGGAAAAATTATTTGCAAACTACAGGCGATCAAAATTTAATAAAATCTAAGATAGGCGATAATTACTACAATGTTTGTGAAAATGCATTTTTAAATGGCAACAAACATGCAAACATTGCCATCAATGGAATGAAAGAAGTAATGTTAGATAAACGTGCCTTTTTTTATATGGAGTATCCTTGTCATTCTATCACACAGAAGTATTGGTACGGCATGCATGTATTGAAGTTGCAAAATGATATTCCAATGCTAGTTGTTACGCATCAAGATATTTCAGAAAGAATGTTAGCCGAAGAAGAGGTTCTTGGTATGGAGTTGCATTTAGAAGAGGCACAGCGCCTAGCGAAGGTTGGAAGTTGGTCGTATGATATTCAATACGATAAACTCACTTGGTCGGAAGAGTTGTATAATATTTTTGATACAGATAAAAAGGCATTTATTGCAACACACGGCTCATTTATCAATTTAATTGAAAATGATGATCGGGATGTTGCGATACAAATTAACAAAACAGCGCGCATGAATGGAGAACCCTTTATTTTGGAGTACCGCATCATAACAGCAAAAGGAGAAAAGAAAGTAATCCAAGAACACGGCTATGGCGAAAAAGACCAACTGGGAAAGGTCGTGCGGCTTATTGGGACAGCCCAAGACATAACCTCTATGAAAAAGACGGAACGCATAATCAAAGAATATGAAGAGAGTTTTGAGCTTGAAGCCAAGGCCACTGGAAAAGTATTGTGGGTATGGGATATTCAAGCAAATTCTTTTTACCGTTCAAAAAATGTTTTTGATTTATATGGGCATGCCAATTCAGGAAACAAAGCACAAGATGACAATTGGAAAAAAAATATTCACAAAGATGATAGAGATGGAATGCACAACAGCAGAATGATGCATTTAAACAATCCAGATGCAAAAATGTGGGATTATGAATACCGTTTTTACAAACATGATGGCGAATTAATTTATCTAAAAGATACAGGTTATATTGTTCGCAACCTTTCTGGTAAAGCATTGCGAATGGTTGGTGCGAGTGCAAACGTTTCGGAGATTAAGAAAAGCGATCTCAGTTTGCAAAAGCTTTTGGTAGTTGTTAAAGCACAAAATGAAAGGCTTCAAAATTTTGCCTACATCGTTTCTCATAATATTCGTTCACATAGTGCCAATTTATCGGGCTTGACCAATGTTTTTTGGCAATCACAGGGCGATGAAGCTTCAAAATTAGTGTATTATAATATGTTGAAAAAAAGTGCTGATCGATTAGATGAGACCATCGAAAATTTAAATGAAGTGGTGGCTGTGCATTCAGAATCTGAACTTAAAAAAGACAACTTAATTTTAAGAGATGAAGTTGATAAAATTTGTCTTTCCATTAATTTATTGGTGCGCGAAAAAAGGGGCATCATTGTCAATAATATTCCAGCGCAAACAACCTTAAATGTGGTGCCTTATTATTTAGAAAGTATCCTATTGAACTTGCTCACCAACAGTATTAAATACAGATCGTTGTATCGAGATTTGGAAATAAATATCAATGTTAGAGCGTCAGAAAATCACTTAATTTTAACGGTTAAGGACAATGGTGTTGGTATCGACTTGAAAAAGTTTGGACATAAAATATTTGGGATGTACAAAACATTTAATAATATGGAAAATTCAAAAGGTTTAGGGTTGTTTATAATAAAAAATCAAATTGAAGCGATAGGCGGTAAAATTGAGGTGGAAAGTCAATTGAACATTGGCTCTGCCTTTAGTGTTTATTTCAACCTTTAGTTGGCGGATATTATCCTCTCACCCAAGTACACAATGGTAAATCAAATCCATTTTTACCAGGCACAATGCACTCACCCCAAGTGGCTT
>CAIKXD010000165.1 GCA_903831265.1 uncultured Bacteroidota bacterium | reverse complement strand
AGGGTTAATAATGGTCAATATATTTTCATATTATGACACAATTGTGACAAACTCTTTTTGAGCTCATCTTATTTTATAAACTACATTTGCATCCTTTAAAATCTTCTTCAATTACCAGCTTCAATGACTAAATATTTTTGCATTTTCCTTTGTTTTTACGCGCTTTTTTCTTCAGCCCAAACAACAGATACTTTAAAAGAAACGCATCTTAATAATATTCAACAATTAACCTTTGGTGGCGACAATGCCGAAGCTTATTTTAGTTTCAATGGAAAATATTTAAGTTTTCAATCGAATAATCCGCAATGGGGTTTAAAATGCGATCAAATTTTCACCATGGATATTAAAAAGGCCTCTAAATTAATGGCTACTTACCGTCCGCCAATGGTTAGCACAGGTAAAGGCAGAACAACCTGTTCTTATTATTTGACGAATAATTCATCAGTCCTATATGCCAGTACCCACCATTTTATGGATACTTGTCCGGCAACTAAACCCTATAATCCCAAAGCCAAATATGTATGGCCAGTTTATCCCGAGTTTGATATTTTCGTTTCGAATAAAAAAGGCAAAGTTATTAACCAATTAACAGATACTTTTGGCTACGATGCAGAGGCTACTGTTAGTCCTAAGGGCGATTTAATTGTGTTTACCAGCACACGCAGTGGCGATTTGGAATTATGGACCATGAACATTGATGGCACCAATCCTAAGCAAATAACTTTTGGTTTGGGTTACGATGGCGGGGCTTTTTTCTCGCCAGATGGCACACAATTGGTGTTCAGAGCATCGCGACCGAAAACTGAAACAGAAGTTGCTGAATATAAAGACTTGTTGAGTCAGGGTTTGGTAGCGCCAACCAATATGGAAATATATGTATGCAACATTGATGGAAGTAATTTGAGACAAGTAACCCATTTGGGTAAAGCCAATTGGGCGCCATTTTTTCACCCATCGGGTAAAAAAATAGTTTTTTCTAGTAATTATGCTTCAGCAAAAGGTTATGCCTTTCAGTTGTACATGGTCGACTTGGATGGTTCGAATTTGAAACAAATCACCACCCAAAGCAATTTCAATGCCTTTCCAATGTTCAGTCCTGATGGTAAGCACTTGGTTTGGAGCAGTAATCGCAACAACGGAGGTACCCGCGATACCAATCTATTCATTGCTGATTGGATTGATTAATTATTTTGTTGGCAACCAAAGTGCTTGGTTACTAGTGATTTAAAAACTTATCTGCTACTATTTTAAATCCATTTTTTGGAGGTTAAACCACTGTGCTTTTCTTCAAAGTATTGCCTAATTGTCAATTAATCTTTACATTAATATTATCTATTTAGATTTATTGGAATTTATTTAAAATTTAAATCTAAGTTACTTACTTTTGTATAAAATTTCCTAACCAACTTACTTAGATATAAAAAATGAAAGATAAATACGCAGATTTAATCAATCAAACTTTCGATTTCCCTATGGATGAATTCGATGTGAACGATGAAAATGAGTTAACCTATTATGATATTCCTTTGATGGATGTTGTTGAACAATATGGTACGCCATTAAAATTTACGTTTTTACCTAAAATTACAGAAAATATTAAGAAAGCAAGAACTTGGTTCAATGTGGCCATGGCAAAGGTAGATTACCAAGGTAAATACCATTATTGCTACTGTACCAAAAGCTCTCATTTTAGTCATGTATTAGAAGAAGTTTTAAAGAATGAAGTGCACCTTGAAACGT
>CAIKXD010000164.1 GCA_903831265.1 uncultured Bacteroidota bacterium | reverse complement strand
CCAACTTTCCACTTTCTAACTTTCCACTTTCCAACTTTCCACTTTCAACTTTCCACTTTCAACTTTCCACTTTCCACTTTCAACTTTCAACTTTCCACTTTCAAACTTTCAACTTCCCAACTACTAACCATTTAACCAATTAAAGCACCGTTAAAAAAACTATCTTCTAAAGCTATTGATATAATTATTTAAATCGTTTATTGATGATTCGAAAGTAAAAGCATCGTTTACTCTGTAATAATTACCTAAATCGTAGGTTCTTCCGTATGCAAATTTTGCAAAATCTAATTTGGTGGATTCAAAATCGAAGCAATTCATCATTTCGCTAACCTGACCTGAGGTCATACAACGCTGTGCTAACACCTGTTTTGCTATTTCTAATTTAGTACTCTCGAAAGATTTACTCATTATTGAGGCTTTTACACCAGCAAAATCCTGCGGTGTCATTGGATATGGGCAGCCAGTTGGGCCATTATATCCAGGCATAATATATACGGGCACAGGCTCTTGAATAATAACTGTGTTGGGAGTAGTGTATACTTGTTGTGTTGTATATATTGGTTCTGGCACATAAACTGGAGGTGGCGTTGTAGTGGTAGTATATGTAGTGGTTGTTTGACTGGTAGTTGTAGCCGGTCCGTTTATATTCATGTTAAGTCCAATTCCATTTAAACCTAAATTAATGTTTACGTTATCATTATAAAACGGATCGTTATAGGTTGTTGTTGTGGTTGTAGTTGTTGTAGTTGGTGGATATGGATTTGAATGATAAATTACCACGTTTTGATTAGGTATGTTTTGCTGTGCAGGAGGTAATTGAGCAATTGGCGTAATACTTAAAATACGAACTACCCATTCGCCATTAGTTTTTCTTTTAATATTAAAGGATGTTTCGGCATAAGCTTCTAAAAATAAATTTTTGTCGATTTCGCCAAGTCCCCTGTTTTCGAAAAGAATTTTCATTTTATAATTAGGAGCCATCAAATCGGTTAGTTTAACATTAGTAGCGGGCTCGCTATTTTGGATAACACCATTTAAAACTACTTGAAAACGTTCTCCATTTTCGGTAAACAAAACAGCATTTGAATTTTGTGCAAATGCGTTTAATAACATTATTAATAATGCAGCTAGTGTAAAATACTTTCTCATAAAACCTGATTTTAGATTATAATTTTTTTTGTTTCAAACATTGTGCCAAGAGGTTAAGTGCTATTGCTTATTAATTAAAAAGCACCCCATCGCATAATTTACAAGTTGTGTAGGGCACATTAGCCTTATATTTGGTATTAATAGCCTTTATAAATTCATTTGCTATTAGCGCGTAGCCTTTTTGGTTGGGATGGTAGCCATCTAAACTTAAAAAACCGCCACTTACAAATGTTAAATTAAAATCAGCGCCATTCCATTTAACACCCGCCTTAACTTTTTTAAAATACTGGTTCATATCTGCCACTGCAAAACCATATTCTGTGGCTTTTTTAATAATGATTTGATTATAATTATTAATAGCATCATCTAAAACTTTTACTTCGCTTTCAATTAAGGAATAGCGGTTATCAATGACTTTTACCAAAAGGCCATATTTGTAACATTTTAACGAATCTGTGGGAACGCTGATGGTAATATACTCTCCTTCTTTCATTTTTCTGAAACCACTTAATTCATTTGGGTCACCCACTACAAATCCATTTTTACCTGTTGTAAATCTTATATGATTAAACAACTGATTTGAGGCATAGGTATCATTAAGAGAATCTGCTTGACTTTGAGATAAATCAGCGTTGTTATATGGAATTAAAGTGTAAAATGGAAAATCTCTAAAATCAGGAATTGTTGCCATTACGCCTTTAACACCGCTTTTTGCAAAGTTGCCTAATATTAAATCTAAATTTTGTTCAAATACAGTTGGCGATGGAATACTTAAATTAGCACCACCTTTTGACGCGTAATTATAGACATCATCCATCCCTAACCAACTAATGATGAAGCTTGGCTTTTTATCTTTAGCTTCCGACAAAATAGTTGAGACGCCAGGATTGGTAGCCAATCGGTTAAAAAAAGGATTGTTATTGTTTACGCCATAACTTAAACTTAAATTGGGATTGGTGTAATCTACTATTGAGGCAAAAGGCACAGCTAAATTGTTGTTATTTTTTTTGTCTCCTGAATTTAAAAAACCTTGCGCAACAATATCCGAAACTTCTGATTTTATGGGTGATATAGATGTAACTCCTTTGCAATCGGTTTTGTTACCTAATTTACTTGGCGTAACAAAATTACTTTCCCATGGTTTTGAGTTAAGACCAATGCCATTGCCTTGGGGAAGTAACACCTGATGGAACTTATTACCATTAGCATATTCTAATTGGTTGGCAACAAGAGCAGCAAGTGAATTTTCTTGTGCTTTTAAAAACAGTCCTCCATCCTGATAGCCTGCCATATAACTGCCGCCAAGAGCAATTACATTTGAGAAGTCGGCACTTCCTGCGTCAGGTTCAAAGCCTTTTGGCTCTGGAGTACAAGCAGTAAGCACAATACAAATACTAGAAAATAGCAAGCCAATTTTACGCATGATGCAGATTTAATGAATAACTATTATTGAGCTTTTGTTTCTTTATTATAAATTGATTCAGGTATATCCTTATCATTTTTCTTAAAATAAATCTGACCAAAGTTATACTTGATTTTTTTGTATTCATCTCCCACCTCACCTTTAACGATTATAGTGCGATATATTATACAATTAGATTCTTCAATTTCCTCGGTTGTGGCACCTTGGGGATATTTTTTAGCTAAATCAAGACGGCCACTGTTGGCATTTTGATCAGCCTCAATAGTTTTATTTTGAAGATTTTTTGTTCTGTCCGCTTTAAAACGTTCGGCTTGAGCCATAGATTTTTTTTGTGCTTCAATTCGCGCAACTAACTCAGCTTTAGCTTGTTCTCTGGCCAATCTAGCCTTTTCTAGAAACAATCTTTCGCGCTCTTCAGCTTCTTTTTTCTTGCGATTAATTTCGTCTAGTTCAGCTTGTTTTTTTGCAGCAATTGCTTCTAAACGCGCTTTTTCGGCCTCTTCAAGTTTTTTAGCGTTATCGATTTTTGCATTAGCTGTTGTATTGTCGTAATCTAAATTTAACGATTCTGTAAAAATATCAATAGCTAGGCTGTATTTCTTTTGGTTTAACACGATATCTCCATCAGCAATAAGTTTGGTAAATTTGGCTTTTTTGCGAGCCAGCTCAATAGCATCTAATTCTTTTTGCGCATTATCAATTTTTGACTGCGCTAATGAGTTATTAATGTTCAACTCAAGCGCTTCTTTAAACGCAAGTATGGCATCTTTATAATTTTTTTGACTAACTAAATTATTTCCTTGTTCTAATTTTTCGTTAAAAAGTTTGGTTCTAGAGGCGAGGTCCATGGCCTTTCTTCTTGCCTCTTCCTCTTCTTTTTGCTTAACGGCTTCGGCTATTTTATTGTTGGCAGCAGCATTATCGTATCCAATAGCGAGGGCTGAATTATAGTTTTCAATGGCATTATCAAATTTCTTGGAGCCTAAATTACGATCACCCTCTATCAATAATTTTTCGAATTCAGCTTTTTTTCGTTCTAGCTCTTCTGCAGCAGCAGCAGCTGAGGCAGCTTTAGCTTTGGCGTCAGCTTCGGCAGCAATTCTTGCTTCTTCATAAGATTTAGCTTTTTGCGCAGCAGCAATTTTAGCATTAGCACTTGTATTATCAACATCTAAAACCAGGGCTGCATTATATTGATTAAGCGCTTCATCAAAACTTTTTGAAATCAGGCTTTTGTCGCCTTGACTAATTAGTTTTTCGAATTCAGCTTTTTTACGTGCCATTTCAGCTGCGTTTGCTGCATCCGCATCCGCTTTAGCTTTTGCATCTGCTTCAGCTTGCTGACGTGCATCTTCTTCATCTTTTGCTTTTTGTGCAGCTGCAATTTTGGCATTAGCAGTTGTATTGTCTATATCTAAAGCAAGTGCAGCATTATATTGGGCAATGGCATCAGTATAATTTTTTGATAAAACACCTTGGTCTCCTTTTGCGATTAATTTTTCGAATTCTTCTTTTTTGCGTGCCATTTCAGCCGCATTTGCAGCATCAGCATCGGCTTTGGCTTTAGCATCAGCTTCAGACTTTATGCGAGCTTCTTCATCTATTTTGGCTTTTTTTGCAGCTTCAATTTTGCTGTTAGCTGTTATATTATCTATGTCTAAACCCAGTGCAGCATTATAGGCATTTAGGGCATCATCATATTTTTTAGCATCTAAGTTTTTATCTCCATCAGCAACAAACTTATCAAAGTCAGCTTTTTTTCTGGTATTTTCAGCTGCAGCAGCGGCGTCTGCTTCTGATTTTGCTTTAGCATCAGCCTCAGCTTTTAGACGGGCTTCTTCGTCGGTCTTGGCTTTTTGTGCAGCTTCAATTTTATTATTGGCAGTGGCATTATCCACTTCCATTTGCAATGCTGAACCATAGGCAGCTATAGCTTCATCAAACTTTTTTGCATTTAGGGCATTATCACCACTGGTAATTAATTTTTCGAACTCAGCCTTTTTCTTGGCTAATTCAGCATTAGCCGCATCAGCATCCGCTTTAGCTTTTGCATCGGCCTCAGCTTTTAAACGTGCTTCTTCATCTGCTTTGGCTTTGTTTGCGCTTTCAATTTTGATATTGGCAGTGGCATCATCAAAATGAATGTTGAGTGCATTGTTGTAGGCAGATAGCGCTTCATCAAATTTTTTGTTTGCAATTGCAGCATCGCCATCTTTTATTTCTTTTTCAAAATCTGCTTTCTTTTTGGCTTGCTCGGCAGCATTAGCCGCATCAGCATCTGCTTTAGCTTTTGCATCGGCCTCAGCCTTTAAACGTGCTTCTTCATCTGCTTTGGCTTTGTTGGCGCCTTCAATTTTGCTATTGGCAGTGGCATCATCAAAATGAATGTTCAGTGCATTGTTGTAGGCAGATAGTGCTTCATCAAATTTTTTGTTGGCAATTGCAGCATCGCCATCTTTTATTTCTTTTTCAAAATCTGCTTTCTTTTTGGCTTGCTCGGCAGCATTAGCCGCATCAGCATCAGCTTTAGCTTTAGCATCAGCCTCAGCTTTTAAACGTGCTTCTTCATCCGCTTTGGCTTTGTTTGCGCTTTCAATTTTACTATTTGCAGTGGCATCGTCAAAACGAATGTTGAGTGCATTGTTGTAGGCAGATAGTGCTTCATCAAATTTTTTGTTGGCAATTGCAGCATCGCCATCTTTTATTGCTTTTTCAAAATCTGCTTTCTTTTTGGCTTGCTCGGCAGCATTAGCCGCATCAGCATCTGCTTTAGCTTTAGCATCAGCCTCAGCTTTTAAACGTGCTTCTTCATCTGCTTTGGCTTTGTTGGCGCTTTCAATTTTACTATTGGCAGTGGCATCATCAAAATGAATGTTCAGTGCATTGTTGTAGGCAGATAGTGCTTCATCAAATTTTTTGTTTGCAATTGCAGCATCGCCATCTTTTATTGCTTTTTCAAAATCTGCTTTCTTTTTGGCTTGCTCGGCAGCATTAGCCGCATCAGCATCTGCTTTAGCTTTAGCATCGGCCTCCGCTTTTAAACGT
>CAIKXD010000163.1 GCA_903831265.1 uncultured Bacteroidota bacterium | reverse complement strand
TTTAAAAATATGTGATATAATTTAAGGAAAATATATTTTGTCGGGGGCTAAAAATGTTTATTAGAGTATCAAAAAAAAATATCAATGGTGTGACTTACAAATATTTAAAACTTGTTGAATCGTATAGAATAGGAAAAAAAGTTACAAATAGGACGATACTTGATATTGGAAATCTTGATATAAAAGAAGAAGATTTTACAATGCTCGCAAGCAGGATAAATGAAATAGTATACACAAAGCAGCAGAAATTATGGGAAGTGCCTGAACATATAGAAATTATGGCAAAAAAACTATCTGGTAGAATAATAACAAAAATGCTAAATCGCCCTGCAGAAAAAATAGAAAGCGTAACAAAACAAATAACCCAAACCCAAACCTTTAAAAAGGGCTTGTTGCAGCAAATGTTTGTATGAGTCATCAAAGCGAAGCCATATTAGAAGCTAATTTAATCAAGCAATTGATTGGCTTAGGCTATGAGTCTGTAAAGATTCATGATGGGGATGCTTTTGTTACCAATCTCAAAGCTCAGTTAGAGGCATTTAATAGGATAACATTTACGCCTAAAGAATTCGATGCCATTTTAAATCATTTAGCAAAAGGCAATGTATTTGAAAAAGCAAAAACTTTAAGAGATCGTTTTGTCCTTAATAAAGAGGATGGCACTTCATTTTATGTTCGTTTTTTTAATAACGAAGACTGGATCAAAAACAAATACCAAGTCACCAATCAGGTTCAACAAAAAGGTTCTTTTTTAAATCGTTACGATGTTACGCTATTAGTAAATGGGTTGCCATTGGTACAAATAGAACTAAAACGTGCCGGCACAGAAATTAAAGAAGCCTTTAATCAGATCAACCGTTACCAGCGTCATTCCTTCTGGAGCAATCACGGTTTATTTCAGTATATACAACTGTTTGTAATCAGCAATGGTGTAAACACAAAATACTTAGCCAATAATAAGCTACAATCTGTTAAGCAAACTTTTTACTGGGCAGATGCCAACAATAAAAATATTCAAGAACTTCCCGCTTTTGTCCATTCTTTTTTAAATACCAATCATTTAGGTAAAATGATTTCCCACTATGTGGTAATGAACGAAACCTTTAAGAATATGATGGTATTGCGCCCATATCAATACTTCGCAACTGAGGCCATCATCAATCAGGTAAAAACAGTAAACAACAATGGTTATATCTGGCACACCACAGGCTCAGGCAAAACACTTACTTCGTTTAAGGCAAGTCAAATAATTATGGAATTGCCCGAAGTACATAAAGTAGTGTTCGTAGTAGATCGTAAAGACCTCGATTACCAAACCATGCAGGAGTTCAATGCCTTTAAAAAAGACAGCGTTGATGTAACTAATAATACCGCATCGCTGGTAGCACAATTAACAGACTCCACTAAATTGGTTCTCACCACTATTCAGAAACTGAACAATGCCATTACCAAACATCATTACGAAAATAGACTCGGTGATTTAAAAGATAAGAAAATTGTTTTCATTTTTGATGAGTGCCACCGTTCCCAATTTGGTGAAACCCACGATAGAATTATTACTTATTTTAAAAACGCTCAACTATTTGGTTTTACAGGTACACCCATTTTTGCAGAGAATGCTAATAAAAATGAATTAGGAAGGCGTACTACCAAAGATTTGTTTGGTTCCTGCTTGCATAAATATGTAATCACCGATGCCATTAAAGATGAAAACGTGTTGAAGTTCGGCATTGAATACATCGGCAAATACAAGCAAAAAGGCAATACTTTTATTGATATTGAAGTAGAAGATATTGATAAAGCAGAGGTTTTAAATGATGAAAAGCGGATGGCAAAAATTGCTGATTATATTATCGCCTATCACAATCAAAAAACATTTAACAAAGAATACTCCGCCATATTCGCTGTTAGCAGTATAGCTAATGTTATCAAGTATTACGAAATATTCCAAAATAAAAAGTTAGCAGGTGAGCATGACTTGAGGATTGCCACTATTTTCACATACGGTGCCAATGAAGAAGATGAGGATGCACAAGATCTTTTACCTAGTGATGAAGAAGAATTATCTATGGCAGCCGAGAATAAGGTTGCCTACATATCAAGTCATACCAGAGATAAATTGGAAAGCTATATTGCTGATTACAACAAAATGTATGGAACCAGTTTTTCAACTAAGGATAGTCTGTCTTTTGAAAACTATTTTAAAGATATCAGCAAAAGGTTAAAAGAAAGAGAAAAACAAACTGCTAAAGATGAGGATCGTTTAGATATTTTACTGGTAGTAAGTATGTTCCTTACCGGCTTTGATGCAAAGAAGGTAAATACAATGTATGTAGATAAAAATTTGAAACATCATGGCATCATTCAAGCCTATTCAAGAACCAACCGTATTTTAGGAGAACAAAAATCACAGGGTAACATTTTATGCTTCCGAAACTTAAAGAAAGCAACCGACGAAGCAATAACACTTTTCTCAAATAAAGATGCAATAGAGCAAATTATATTACTGCCTTATCAGTTCATTGCTGAAAAATTCAAAGATGCTTTAAATCAACTTCTTACCATTACACCTACTTATCAAAGTGTTGATGATTTAGCAACTGAGGAAGATGAGCTTGCATTTATCCAGGCGTTCAGGTCCTTACTACGAGCAAAAAATGTATTGGAATCTTATTCCGATTTTAGCTGGGAAGGTTTGGGAATTGAAGAGCAGGAATTTGAAAATTATAAAAGCAAGTATTTAGATTTATACGACAAAGTAAAGAACAATGAGTCCAAGCAAAAAACATCTATTCTTGATGATATTGATTTTGAATTAGAGCTAATACACCGTGACCTAATCAATGTATCTTATATCATTAAGCTTTTAGTAAAACTAAAAGGGGTAAAAGCCAGTGAAGCAGAGCAACAGAAAAAAGCAATCATGGATTTATTAGGTGGCGATATTCAATTGCGAAGTAAACGTGAGTTGATAGAGAAGTTTATTTTAGAAAACCTACCCGCCATAGATGATGCGGATAAGATACAAGACGAGTTTGAAAAGTATTGGCAAGATCAAAAGGTATTGGCCTTAGAGAAGCTGTGTATCGAAGAGC
>CAIKXD010000162.1 GCA_903831265.1 uncultured Bacteroidota bacterium | reverse complement strand
TAAATGCTTTTAGCGGCATGTGCCCAAACACTTCAATTGTATATGCTTAATTTTTTTTAATCCAAATTACGCATTATCATTGGTAAATGCCAATCGGAAATAGGTTTGGGACAATGCCATAAAACAAATTTGGGCCGTTACTTATTTCACATCGGTATTATTCGATGGTAATGCTTATTCAAGTACTCATTTTTTGAATAATAATCAATTATTGAATTTGGCTATAACTATATTTATAAAGATATATATAGCCAAAATGAAATATAACTTTTGTGTTACATTTTCATACTAAATCGATAATTCTAATTTTTTTATTATAGCTTCATACTAAGCCTTTTCAAACAATACCTTCATGCTTAAATGATTGGAAATGTTGCTGGTATAAGGGGTCTCTTTTAATCCATACGTAGTAATCATTGTAGTGAATAACGCTTTATTTGTTTTGGTTTCGCTTCTAAAGGCTGAGACTTTATTTCGCAATTCGGCATCATATTTTTTATCAATAACAAACGGGCTCAATGCAAATTTCATTTCGCAAAGGTTAACCACTTGATCTCTGCGATCAATAATTAAATCTATTTGAGCTCCATTGGCTGTGGTGCTGCTTTTCCAGGATGATATCTCAATACCTATACCACTTATGCCAAGCGCTTTTGTAATTTGTGGAATGTGTGCTAAGCATACTTGCTCAAAGGCATAACCACTCCATGCTCTGTGGGTTGGATGATCAATAAGTTGCAGCCAATGGTTCTTACCCACATTTTTTTGACGACTCATAAACCTGATATGAAATAACGAAAAGAAATCGGATAGCTGATATAAACTATTACGTAACTGCTTTCCAAAAGGGTTGTAGCGTCTAATAAATCCGCTTTCTTCGAGTTCATTTAGCAAGCGCGTAAGACCGCCACCATTGGCCAATTTACTTGCGGTACTTATTTCTTCGCGCGTACGGCCTTTACTCTTTTTGGCCAATGCAGCAATGATGGCTTCGTGGCGCTCGGCCTTGGCAAAAAGTGATTGAAATAAATTATTGAACTCTTTTGTGAGCAGTCCATTTGGTTCAAAACAAAGTTTATTGATATTTTGTGGTGCACTTAGTCCTTTTTTGACTGCTTCCCAGTAAAAAGGGATGCCTCCTAAAACCATGTAAAGTTGTAAAAGATGATATTGATCTAATTTAATTTTCTTGTGCTTTAGCAGGTCGGTACATTCTTGTAGTGTAAAGGGTTCAATTTTAATTCTTTCAGTAACTCGGTTATGCAAGCCACCTTTGTTATTAATTAGTTTATTAATCATCCAGGAAGCTGAAGAACCGCATACAATTAACAATATATCCTTTCGTGCAGAAGCATAGCTATTCCAAAAGTGCTCGAGTGCTTTAACAAATTTAGAATTGGCCGTATCAAACCAAGGAAGTTCGTCAATAAAAATGATTTTTTTCTTTTGCTTAGATTTTTCTATCACCTTTCCAATCTGCTGAAATGCTTCTAGCCAATTGGTGGAAGTAATAAATCTATTTTTTGGATATTGATCTTTTAAAGCTGTATTGAAATTTATTAATTGTTCTGAAAGAGTGGCCTTTGATAATCCAGTTAAACGGAAAGTAAATTTGCCCTCAAATAAGTTTCTTATTAGAAAGGTTTTGCCTACTCTGCGCCTTCCATATAAGGCCACAAACTCTGATTTTTTGGAAACCAGCTTTTCATTTAAAATAGCTATTTCGTTTTCTCTACCTATTATCATTAATCTCAAATTGGCTACAAGTATACATAATATTACAGTTATAGCCAAATTGAATTTTTAAAATTTGT
>CAIKXD010000161.1 GCA_903831265.1 uncultured Bacteroidota bacterium | reverse complement strand
AGGAATATAGGCTGCGATATACCAAACCAAACGAATGTAATTTTGAAAGAATGTAGGTTTAATAAAATAATCAAATACAAGTCCTGTCATTAATAGTACAAAACTAATTAATGCTGGCGCATATTCTTTCCAAACTGATTCACTTTCGTGTAAATGGTTATGTCCATCATCGTGTGAATGAGAATGTTCAGTTTTAGCGTTTATCTTTTCCTCTAAAGAGCAACAAGTCATATTGCCTTGTGCATCGTAAGTGTGTTTGTGATTTGGGTCTTTGTTTATCATTTCGTTTTTAATTTGCTGGGTGGAAAACTTGGTTATGAAAAATCTCCTTTACGAAAGGAAAAGAACCCAAGCATCCGCCCATTATTATTTTATTTAATGAGAATGTCCGCCTTCTTCTTCACTATTTTTCATTTTTGCTAAAATATCAAAAGCGCCATTTATTACAATAGAACTTTCTGTATTTATATCTTTTGGTAATTGTATTTCGGTGTAACCTAATTCACTTACGCCTTTTGTAATTTGTATCATTTTAAAATGCTGTGTTCCTTTTTCGTCTGATGGAATAGTTACAAAAACATAATTAGCGCCTTCAAACACAACAATAGCATCGTTAGGAATAGCCGTTAAACTTTGTGTTCCTGCCTCTACATAAGCTTTTAAATACATACCTGGTAATAATTCGCCATCTTCTTTATCTAAATGACAATGAATACGAACAGTTCTGTCTTCGCCAATTTCTCTACCAATTAAATAAACTGTAGCAATTCTTTCAACTGTTTCGTTAGCTAATGTAAATCGTACCTTTTGCCCTATTTTTAATTTAGGTACATCTTTTTCAAATACGGTTAGTTCGGCATGTAAATGTTCGGTATCAACTATTTTAAACATGACATCGGTTGGATTCACAAACATACCAATGTTTACATTTACCTGTGTAACATAGCCACTAATAGGAGCTGTTAAACTGATGGTACTTTGAAAATTTCCACTCTCGATTTGAGTTGTGCTAATACCTAGTAAAGACAATTTAGATTTTAAACCACTTACTTTTGCTAACATACTTTGGTATTGTGTTTTAGATTGCAAAAGAATTTTTTGAGAATTTACGTTTTCCTTTGCTAATTCTTGTTGACGTTTATATTCAGCTTCTAAAAATTCTAACTGACTTTTATTATCTACATAATCTTGTTGTAATTGAATGTAATCCGCATTTTGCAATACAGCTATAACTTGTCCTTTAGTTACTTTCATACCCTGCAACAACTCAGTGCTTTTTAAAAAGCCTCCCATTGGTGCAGAAACGCTCACTAAATTTTGTGGCGGAACATCTAACATTCCGTTTACTTTAATTGCTCCACTCAAAGACTTCATTTCAATTTTACCAAGAGTAATGCCAACTGTTTTTGCTTGTTCATCGGTTAATTCAACGGTACTTTCATCTTCGTGATGTTCGCCTTCCTGATGTTCATCTTGTTTAACCTCTTCTGTTTTACTTCCGCATGATGTTATTGATAAAGTAGAAAACAGTATTGCTATTGCTGTACATATATTGATGTATTTTTTCATTTTTGTATGTTTTAAAATTAATTTTTACCTAATAAAAATTCTAATGTAATAATGCTTTGATTGTATTGATTGAGGCTTTGTAAGTAATTTGATTTTATAGATAGAGCACTTTTTAGTGCTTGTAAAAATTCTACATACTCAATATCGCCACTTTTAAAACCTTTGTCAGCTTGCTTAATAATTAATTCGGCATTTGGCAAAGCATTTTTTTCGTAATAATTGATAGTGTTTTTATGTTGTAAAAACGCTTGTATGGCTTGGTTATACTGTCCTTGCATAGTAATTTGATATTGTTCATAATTACTTTGTACCACTTTTTCGTTTATACTGGCGGCTTTTACTTTAGCTGTTTGAGGAACAAACCATAATGGAATAGCAACGCCAACTTGTAAACCAGAAAAACGTTTAGAAGCATCAAAATACTGATCTATTCCATTTATAGTTTGATAACCAATTAACGACTGATTAAAATAGCCAACTGTAAAATCGGGTAACACTTTTGCAGTTTCTACTTTCTTTTGTTTATTACTAATTTCTATTTGTTGGTTTAAGTATGCCAACATGGGATTTTTATTAAATGATGTACTATCCATTGGCGTGCTTAAATCTAATTTTGAAATTGTAGCTTCGGTAATTTGAACAGGGCTTTTACTATTCATTAAAGCTTGCAATTGCGACTGGTAGATTAAACTGTTAGATTGATTTTGAGCCAATAAATTACGAACTTCCATTAATTGAGTTTCGGCTGTTGTTTTTTCTAACAAATTGCTTTCTCCTGTTTTTAAACGTAAATCGGATGCTTTTGCGAACGAACCGTATATGCTATCTTGACTTATTAGCAATTTATTTTCTGCTTGTAAATATTGCAGATAGTAATACACAGATTTTACTTGATTGATTAATTCGTTTTGAGTTACTTTTAATTTTAACTCGCTACTTTTAATAGTTGCCGCACCTAATTTTGCCTGACTTGTAAAAACTGTAGGAAAAGGAATACTTTGATTAATACTAATATTATTATCTGTATTAATTGAATTAAACTGCCCAAGAGTAAGTGATACATTTGTTTTACCAATATCAGTAGCCGTTCGCTTTAAAGCTTTGCTATAATCTATTTCGTAATTACCTGCTTTAATAGTTGCGTTATTTTTTAATGCTTCGGCTACAGCTTGTTGAACTGTAATGCCTGTATTTACTGATTGTGCATAGTTAATACAAGGCAATAGCATTAATAAAATAGCAATAATTGTAGTTGAAGGTGTTAATTTAGGGTTACCCATTTTTTCAAAAAACAAATACAATACTGGTAAAACTAAAAGCGTTAATAAAGTTGCCGAAATAAGACCGCCAATAACTACTGTTGCTAATGGTTTTTGAACTTCTGCACCTGAGCCATGAGAAAGTGCCATTGGTAAAAAACCTAATGAAGCAACCAAGGCTGTCATAATTACAGGACGTAAACGTGTGCTTGTTCCTTTTAAAATGATGTCTTTTAAATTTGTCATACCATCTTTTTTTAAACTGTTAAACTCTGCGATTAATACAATGCCGTTTAATACTGCTACACCAAACAATGCGATAAAGCCTACGCCTGCCGAAATACTAAACGGCATACCTCTTAACCAAAGTGCAAAAATGCCACCTATAGCGGATAAAGGAATTGCTGTAAATATTAATAAGCTATGTTTGAATGATTTGAATGTAAAAAACAATAGCATGAAAATTAAGAGTAAAGCCACGGGAACGGCAATTGATAAACGCTGACGCGCCTCTATTAAATTTTTAAATGTTCCGCCGTATGTTGGATAATAACCTGCACTAAACTTAATGTCTTTATCAACTTTAGATTGCATTTCTTTTACCACGCTTTCAACATCTCTGCCACGAACATTAAAACCTACTGTAATTCTTCGTTTGGCATCATCACGTTGTATTTGATTTGGACTAATTTTAAATTCAACTTCGGCTAATTGCGAAACAGGAACTTGATTTCCGTTTGGTGCTGTAATAAACAAACTATTAATATCTTCAATACTTTGTCTATTTTCTTTTTCTAAACGTACCACTAAATCAAAACGCTTTTCTCCTTCGTAAACTAAGCCTGCGCTTTCGCCTGCAAAACCAGTTCTAATAACTTGGTTGATGTCTTCGATGTTTAAACCAAATTGAGCAATTTTATCTCTATCGAATTTGATGACAATTTGTTGTTGCCCCGTAACTTTTTCTACATATAAATCTTGTGCGCCTTCAACGGTAGAAGATAATTTGCCTATTTTAGTTGCATATTGTGTTAGCATATCTAAATCTTCGCCATATACTTTAATAACAACATCTTGCTTTGCACCTGTCATTAATTCGTTAAAACGCATTTGTATAGGTTGCTGAAAGCCAAAGGTTACACCAGGTATAACTTCTAATGCTTCTGACATTTTCTCGGCTAATTCATCGCGTGTTGATGCACTTGTCCATTCAGATTTATCTTTAAGAATAACCATTAAATCACAAGCTTCAACAGGCATTGGGTCAGTTGGAATTTCTCCTGATCCAATTTTTCCAATTACTTGTTTTACTTCAGGGAATTTTTCTTTCAAAATTTTACCTGCTCTTAATGATGCCTCAATGGTTTGAGAAATTGAACTACCTGATAACACTCTTGTTTCTACCGCAAAATCGCCTTCGTCTATAGAGGGAATAAATTCTCCGCCCATATTCATAAACAGAATTAAACTTGACACAAATAATAATATAGCAGAAACAACAGTGAGTACTTTTCTTTTTAATGCACCCTCAATTAATGGCGTGTAAATGCGTTGAAAGAAATCCATAATTCTGTCGGAAATATTGCGTTTGTGTTGTGTTTTTTTACTTAAACATAAAGCAGAAATCATTGGAACGTAAGTCAATGATAAAATAAATGCGCCTAATATTGCAAACGAAACTGTTTGTGCCATAGGCTTAAACATTTTGCCTTCAATACCAACTAAAGCTAATATTGGTAAGTACACGATTAAAATAATGATTTCGCCAAAGGCGGCAGAGTTTCTGATTTTTGAAGCGGATTCGTACACTTCACTATCCATTTGATTTTGCGTTAGTTTTGTACTTCCAAACTTTTCAAATAATCGTCTGCCAGTAATATGATGCAAAGTTGCTTCAACAATAATAACTGCTCCATCTACAATTAACCCAAAATCAATTGCTCCTAAACTCATTAAGTTACCTGATACTCCAAATAAATTCATTAATGCAATTGCAAAAAGCATTGCTAATGGTATGACAGAGGCAACAACTAAACCTGCTCGCCAGTTACCTAACAAAAGCACTAATACAAAAATCACAATCAATGCCCCTTCTGCTAAGTTTTTTGTAACTGTGTTTATGGCGTTATTTACTAATTTTGTTCTATCCAAAAATGGCTCAATAACAACGCCTTCGGGTAGTGTTTTTTCAATTTGTGTAATACGCTCTTTGACATTGCTAATTACTTTTGATGAGTTTGCACCTTTTAACATCATCACAATTGCTCCAACTACTTCGCCTTCGTCATTACGTGTCATAGCTCCATAACGAGTTGCATGCCCTAAATTAATTTTAGCCACATTACGCATTAAAACAGGAATTCCATTAGGGTTTGCTTTCACAACAATTTTTTCAATGTCTTCAATGCTACCAATTAACCCTTCGCTTCTTATGAAATAAGCATTTGGTTTTTTATCAATATATGCGCCTCCTGTGTTTTGGTTATTTTTTTGCAATGCTGTAAACACTTCGCTAATGCTTATATTCATACTACGCAATTTGTCGGGATTTAAAGCTATTTCGTATTGCTTTAAAAAACCACCAAAGCTGCTAATATCTGCAACTCCTTCTGTTCCTAACAACTGACGGCGTACAATCCAATCTTGAATAGTTCGTAAATCAGTAGCTGAGTATTTATTTTCATATCCTTTTTTTGTATGAATAACGTATTGGTAAATTTCTCCTAAACCTGTTGTAACAGGTGCTAATTCAGGAGAGCCAACACCATCAGGAATTATGGTTTTGGCTTCGGTTAAACGTTCGTTTACTTGCTGCCTTGCCCAATATACATCAACATTATCTTTAAAAACAATGGTTACAACGGATAAGCCGAAGCGCGAAAATGAGCGTACTTCTTCTATGCCTGGAATAGTTGCCATTGTTTGCTCAACAGGAAATGTTACTAATCGTTCTATTTCTCCTGCTGCCAATGATGGCGATGATGTAATTACTTGTACCTGATTATTAGTGATGTCTGGTACAGCATCGATGGGTAATTGAGTTAATGAATAACTCCCCCATATTATTAGTGCTATTGTAAATAGCCCAATAACGATTTTGTTTTTTATAGAAAAGTGAATTATCTTATCTAACATAATGTTATACAGTTAATGCTATATATTATAAAATCATATAGCGGTAAATAATAAATAAACTGGAATAAGCGGACAGAATTTGTCCACTTATAATTTTATAAAGAAAAAAGACTAAGCTAATTTAGGAGGTTGCCAAATAGGAATAATGGCAGAAGTAATTTTGGATTCTTTGTGAATT
>CAIKXD010000160.1 GCA_903831265.1 uncultured Bacteroidota bacterium | reverse complement strand
TTACCTATAAATGTAGGATTTGCAGCAGCAGATACAGAAACTGCAAAACCTAAATTAATAAACTGATTGTTATTGATAGCGGGTGTAGATGCTAAAAAACAATTAATACCATCTGAAACGTCTTTAATTTCGCAATTTTGAACGGTCCCAGATGCAGAAATAAAGTTAAGAGCGGCGCCTTGATAATCAGATTGATTTGGATTATAACCATTCGCATATTTTATTGTACAATAATTCAATGAATTTCCCGTGCTCCCCGTCTCAAAAACAAAGGAAGAAAAATCTCCAATTGAGGGCGCAGTTAGGGTTCCATTTTTATTAGTATCCCCTGGGTTCCCAAAATTATCGTCTTTTACTGAGGTAAATACTATGGGTGAACCAACAGTGCCGTTTGCTATTAAAGTTCCAGCTACGATTATATTACTGTAGTAAGAATTCT
Organism: uncultured Bacteroidota bacterium; assembly: GCA_903831265.1. GTDB lineage: Bacteria > Bacteroidota > Bacteroidia > UBA4408 > UBA4408 > CAIKXD01. The sequence continues at coordinate 2,880 of CAIKXD010000160.1, read as the reverse complement.
GTGATTTTATAACTATTCCGGGTTGAATCGTCAAGGTTTTTCCTACTGGAACAGTGACACGGTTTAAAAGTACATACGTAATATTTGTTATACCCGTTACTGAGCGTTGAACAACATTTGCATTTGCAGTAAGTGTCCCTCCATATAATCCTATTGCATCGAATTGATTGTCGGAAAACGAAAATCCATTACTCGTAAATGTTGGGTTCGCTTCAAAGGCCATTGCAATAGGTGTTAAACTACTTGATGCGAATGTATTGCCAGTTACAACAGGATTAGAAGCCCTTAACATACTCAAACCGTGTACATTGTTCGATAATTGACAAAGATCAATTGTTGGGTTAGCATCCTCTGTTTCTATACAATACGTTGCAAACCTAATTTGCGCGCGACGAAGTAAGCAAGAAGCATCCACACTCCCAGAATTAAACTTAATTCCTTGCCAGAAATAACCAGCGCCTGGAACTGTTGCGCCTGCGTCTCCATTGCTATCTCCTCCCCAATTATCATCAACCATTGATGTAAAAAAAGTTGAGTTTCCAGCTGTAGAATTTGCTATTAACACACCATCAACTAATAGACCTGTATTTGGATTAAATTTAACAATTGCATTATTTTGTACTGTTAAACTGCAGCCTGATGTTACCGTAAAACTTGAAGGAAAGACGTAAGCCACATTTGCTGCAGGTAAGGTAAAATTACCAGACACAGTTGAAGAAAAGCTTAAAAGAATAGCCGGTAAGGTATTATTATTGAGCTCTGGGGCATTTGATAAATTTAACGAAAGAGGTGCAAGTAGCTCTAAAGGTCTTTTACACCCATAAATATCACTATTATCTAATGAAACACTACCAGCATTGGCTATAATTCCTGAATTATCATTTCCAACATTAAAAATAAGAGAGTTAGTAAAACTTAGACTTCCTGATGAAACAACACCATTATCTGAGTTTGAAATTGTGCTCCCTGTAAAACTCGCTATTGAACCAAGTTGCAGGACGAGTGGCTGAATTGAATATTCAGTAATTGTGCTAGTATTCGTAAAATTAGCAGTGTATAGGTTATTTACATATATGCTTGAGCCCCATCTGAAGATACAACCATTTAGGGTCGAGGTTCCTGAATTATTTCCATCTCCAAAATAAACATAACCCCAACTTCCTCTTGTAGGAGTTAAACTAGATGAGGTGAAAGTAGCTCCTGTAGCTGCTAAAGAACCATTTATAATTAGATTTGTACCTGATTCAAACTTGATTGTTACTCCTGCAGGTATAGTTAATGTAACTCCTGTATTAACTGAAAGTGATGAAGATACCAAATAAGGGCTAGCAACAACGGTAAGTGTTGTATTTGTAGTAATTTGTCCATTTAGAGCGGTATCTGCAAACGCTGATAAATTTAACAAGATTATCAAAAGTGTAAAAATGATTTTTTTCATGTAATTGAAGATTAGGTTATGTAGTCGCAAGTTTGCACATTCAATGTTAATTTTTTATACCCACCACTAGGTATTTTTTCCATCACAAAATCCCTTCCCTCGTCGCAAACCTTATCAGTTCAGCCACGTTCTTTGTCCCTAGTTTTTTGATGATATTTTTACGGTGGGTTTCTACTGTTGATAAGCTGATGAATAAGTTGGTGGCTATTTGTTGGCTAGTATGGCCGTTGGATTTCCACCCAATTGCACCGAGTTACCTGCCGTTAATTGCTGGCTATAACCAGCATCAATAACCAAGGGCGAACTGGACTGTTCTATGTTAAATGTAACCGTTGTTTGGCTAAATGCAGGAAATAGCGATGCCGAAACGGTAATTCCAACAAGGATGTTTCTTAAATGTAATATTGATCTCATTGTCAGTTGAATTTAATCCTAATTTTCTTTTCAAAAGTGAAAAATTAATTCAAATCCTACAACTATGAATAATCATAGTAAAACAGGTGTTTGATAATTCACAATTAGAGAATATATCGAACACTAAACATTCATTTTTTTGAGAAAAAACTACCTTGAATTTCTATCAATTCTCAATCAGCATTTTCCAGATTTAGATCCATTGGCTTCCAGAATGTTGGTATAAGGAAACAAGGGGTAAACACGTTGAGCGTTTAAGTCTACGGTACAACCAAAATAAATAATAAGTTAGAATAAATTTGTACGTATTATTTTTTTCATGTTTTCCTTTTTAGTATTAGCTAAAACGTTTCGCACAGAGGCGCATATCTTTTTCGGGTTGCGCATTTAAGCTGTTATGTATTCGTTTTTTTAAAGTTTCCCCCAAAACTTATTTAAGAGTTGTCCACTGAAATAAATTTTTTCTTCTAATCCTTTTGTGTTAAAAATAATTCGTCTATTGCCCGCGCCAAAATTATCTTCAAAACCTAATATTATAAATTCATTTTCGTCTATCTGTGAAAGTTTGTATTCTTTGTCATTAAACGAAATCAATAGCTGTCCGTTTTTTAAAAACACTTTTCTATCATTTTCATAGTTACCAATAAAAGATTTATTTAACACAAAAAATTTATCATTAAGTTTAAGTAAGTATTCGCAAGTTTTTAAATTCCATTTTACTAATTCTTGTTCTTTAGCGGTTAAATTTTTCTTTAACTCTTCTTTGTAAAACAAGTATTTTGCAAAATTTAATGCGTTTTTATCTTCTGTTTTGTGGTCTGGCGTTACGCTTGCTTCTTTATCTGTACTGCCAAAAGAAGTAGGAATGAAGCATAAAAAACCTTCTAAAAGAGGCACACTACTACCTGAACTTCCTCCACCTTTTGTTTTTTCACCAACAATAATTGCTTTTTTGTTTTGTTGCATAAATTGACAAAACCCTTCTGCGGCTGAAAAAGTCTCAAAACCAGTTAAAATATATACTGGAC
>CAIKXD010000159.1 GCA_903831265.1 uncultured Bacteroidota bacterium | reverse complement strand
GTTAACGCCGCCAGAATCAAAACAATCATCGAAGATGCACCCATAGAAATTCAGTTGTTGAATGAAGGATTTTGAGAGTACAAGGTAATAAATAATTGACTACATTAACCCGCCAAACAGGTATTGTATTTATCATTTTTAACCATGATATAAATCATATTTTTTATTGTGTTTATCAAACAAAGATTCAAATCACCCATAAATTTCAGCATGAATTGATTTTTTATCGTATCCCAATTCCATGATCTTGCTTTTCGCTTCATCAATCATCCCTTTCCATCCACATAAATAAAAACTGGCTGGCAGTATAATTTTTTGGCCAGGATTTACTAGATCATCAGTCATATTCTCTCTGCATATATCTTCATATACCTGATGTACATAACCAATTCTAACTAGGTGGTCATAATTTCCAGGTTCCTCTCTTGAATAGGCTGTATAAAAATAAAAATCAGCTTCTTTATGCATCAAATCAGTTAGTTCATTTACATATAAAGCATCTCCAAATTTTCTACACCCAAAAATTAGATGAATCTTTTGATGAGGAATATTTTGTTTAATAATATGATGAACCATACTTCTAAAAGGTGCAATACCTGTACCTGTACAAATTAGAAAAATGTCTTTTTCTATGGTTTCTGGCAAAGTAAAAATACCTGCAGCACCCCTATAAGTAATGTCATCACCTTCTTTTAATACATTAAATAAATAATTGGTGCCTGCGCCCTCATTTAAAAGTACAATACAAAGCTCGAAAATATTGCTCCCATCGGGCCAGCTTGCAATAGAATAACTACGCCAGCGCTTATTGGGTTTTTCGTGAATCGGAAGATCCAGTGTTACAAACTGTCCGGGTTTAAAATCAAACCTTTCCAATTCCGGTACCTGTATAAAAAATCTCCGGGTGGTGCTTGTCTGTTCTTCTATCCTGATAACTTTACCAATACGCCAGGGTTGTAATGCCATAAATTCTTTTTTTTGGAAATATACTAATTAATGTGACAATGTATTAACAAGCCATTATGAAAATTTTATAAATATAAAATATTGTTGGGGTTGAACTAAGCGTAAATTATCAGATTATCGAATCGGCTAAATATTGCATTGCCTATATTTGCATCCGGATGAACTTGGAAGTGTTGCTGAATTATTACAAAAACGACCCCCGCTCTTTTCAAATAGCGAACAGTATCACTTTGTCCCAACCAAAGCATTTGCACTTAAAAGGTCTTCATGGAAGTGCTTCTCAATTTGTACTTACAGCAGTTTTTAATGAACCTGTAACTGCACAACTTAACCATCTGGTAGTATTAAGGGATGCAGAAGAAGCTGCTTATTTTCAAAATACTTTAGAAAATATTACCAATGCCCTTGATATCTTTTATTTCCCTTCTTCCTTTAAAAATAAAAAGAATTACCAACTGCTCAATAGCAGCCATGTAATGCTAAGAACAGAAGCACTAACTAAAATCGCAGGTGGAGGAAATAAAAAGATTATCGTTACCTATCCGGAGGCCCTATTTGAAAAGGTGGTTTTATCCAAAACACTTACAGAAAACATCATCAGTATAAAACAAGCCGCCGAGCTAGATGTTAATGGTATATTGGAAAAATTTGT
>CAIKXD010000158.1 GCA_903831265.1 uncultured Bacteroidota bacterium | reverse complement strand
TCATCGTATTCCCATTACTGTGAACTTCTAGTGCAGCTGCAACAAGTCTAGTATCATCTAGTGAACGGGCTTTTGCAACTAGTTTACTCATAAAAATAAAACGTGGATCACTAAGAGGTGTTTCATTACCAACAGACCATACTATTACACTGGAGCGGTTTTTATCTCTTATTATTAAATCACTTAATTGCTTTTCTGCATTGTTGTAGGTTGCAGCATTTTTCCATGAGATTGTCCAGTAAACAGGCACTTCTGCCCAAACCAATATCCCCATTTCATCTGCTAGTCTTACCATTTCCTCGCTATGTGGATAATGAGCTAGTCGCACATAATTGCAGTTTAATTCTTTAGCCCATTTTAATAACATTCGCATATCCCCCTGCCCCCTCAGGCGACCAGGAATCAGCGGATTTTCATCATGCATAGAAATGCCTCGCAGAAAAATAGATTTACCATTAAGCAAAATATTCTGGCCTTTGGTTTCTATCGTACGAAATCCAATTTTATCCGAAATTTTATCTGTGGCCCCTATTATTTCTACATTATAAAGTTTAGGATTTTCGGGCGTCCAGTAACTCATTTTTTTTACAGGAATATTTATGGTGGCCCTTCCGGCAGTATCAGTAGTTACAGTTTGTTTAATGCCCGCTTCAGGAATACTAATAGTGATACTTTGTGATTTTTGTGCACCCGACAACTGAACAAATCCTTCAATAAGTTTAAGATTATTTTTTGCCAGTTGTATTTTATAATCCTCAATAAAAGTGGCAGGCACTTCTGCAAGCAAAACATCCCGGGTAATACCTCCATAATTCCACCAATCAGTATTTATAGTTGGTATTTCATCAGCATGCCTGGTATTGTCGGCTTTTACTATAACAAAATTTTCTCCAAAGTTCAACTTTCCTGTTACGTCAAATTGAAATGGCGTAAAACCTCCTTTGTGTACCCCTAATTTTTTACCATTCAGATAAACATTTGCTTCATAGTTCACAGCTCCGAAATAAAGAAAGTATTTTTTATCATTTTGCGGGGCTGCATTAAATTTTTGACGAAGCCAAACAGTACCTTCATATAATGATAACTTTTCAGCCTGTGAATTCCAGTCTCCCGGTATTTTCATATTAGGTGAAAGATCAAAATTGTATTCTATCAATTCTCCTTTGTCTTTTTGTTGCCGATTGTCATAAAAGCCACCTTTGCCGGAAACTGAAATATCATAAGGTATATGTCTGTAATCATAGAAACCCACTTCGTAAGGATCTATAATATAGTTCCATCTCCCATTAAGGCTGGTAAATGTACGGCCATAAATATTTTGTAACATAGTAGACTGGCAAATACCACAAGTATTTGCAACAAATAATAGCAACAAGGAAAAGAAAAGAGATTTAAAAAAAGCACACTTTTTTAGCATGTCAACTTAAATTTATAATTGAATGATAATCTAAATAATTTAGAGTGAATTTTATTAAACTAATCATAATAGATCTTATAAAGATACTATTGAAAACAAAAGCATTTTAACCCTTAATCAAAAATATAAATATTGAGTTTCACTTCTGCCAAAAATGAATGTACAGTTATTTAAAAAACTGCGGTAATTTTGGAAAAGCCATTGGATTCAACAGTTGTAAATTTTTGCAACAATAATTACAGGTATAATTATGTAAATAATGGATTCCTTAACCCACATAGCTTTAGGTGCCTGCATGGGCGAAGCCTTTGCCGGTAAACAACTTGGCAAAAAAGCAATGCTCTGGGGTGCTTTGGCTCAAAGTATTCCGGATATCGACTTTATATCATCCTTTTGGATGGATACCAGTTCTAGCTTATTAGCTCACCGCGGATTCACACACTCCATTTTATTTTGTGTTTTCCTTACCCCATTTCTTGCATTACTGGCTGAAAGGCTCCATCGCCCACACAATATCAGTTTTAAAAAATGGGTACTCTTTTTTGGCTCTGTTATTTTCATCCATATTTTTATAGATGCTTTCAATAATTATGGGGTTGGATGGTTTGAGCCATTTAGCCATAAACGTATTACTTTCAATGCAATTTATGTAGCAGATCCTTTTTTTTCAATATGGCCAGGCATTGCATTTGTGGCTCTTATTTATTTTAAAAAAAGGAACCCAGAAAGAAATAAATGGTGGAAAATGGGCCTAGGAATGAGCGCCATTTATTTGATGT
>CAIKXD010000157.1 GCA_903831265.1 uncultured Bacteroidota bacterium | reverse complement strand
TTCAAGAGGAATTGTTTTTGAAAAGTTAGACGCTTTAGGAATTAAAAACATAATAATCCCTGCAATATCACCAAACACGCTACTTGGTGATGATTTGTGAATGTATTAATGCTATTAATCTAAAAACAAAAAGAGGAAAAAATAATTTGTTTTTTCCTCTTTTTATGATACAATTAACTAGTTGTTTACTCTTGATTATATACCTTAATGGTTACAATATAATCTTTCAACATTTTTATTTGATTGACTCTGCTTAAACCGGCTAAATTATTTTTCTTATTTAACTTAAAGCCTTCATCAAGAGAATCTTTAGCTAATTCCTGAATAATAGAAATAATACTTTGAGATTTAACGGCAAAAGCTGCACCTTCTGTTTCGGTTTGTTTGCCACTAATTAATCCTATAATATTTCCCTTGTCGTCAACTAAAGGACCACCGCTATTGCCTGGGTTCAACGGAATTGAAATTTGATAAGAAACAGTATCGCCTTCAAAGCCAGATGCAGCACTAAGTGCCCCCTCGCCATATACCATATCTTCTCTTGGAAAACCTAAAGTAAATACGTGTTCGCCAATATTGCCCGATTTATCTGTAAAGCTATAAGGTAAAGCTTTATATGCTTCAAAATTGGGCGACACTACTTTTAAAATGGCAATATCAGATTCTTCGTTTCTAAAAACAGTAATGGCCTTAAATGTTTGCGCAAATTGATTTTGAATAAACACAGAGTCGGCATCTTTTATTACATGCAAACTGGTAATAAAATAGCCATCATTAGTAAGAGCAAAGCCAGTACCGCTGTAGTTTGCAGGAGCAATTTCTTCTTTTTTAGATGTATTAAAATTGTTGATTAAGGCTTTTTGAGAACGCTTAATTCTGTCCATATCCTTTCGTAGGGCTTTAAAATTGGCACTTTGACGAATTTGAACTTTTTGATAGTTAATATACATCAAGGTAGAAATGGCAACCAATAACGATACTGATGCTGCTACAGCCATTGTTTTGTAATGCTGTATCCAAAATACCTTTACTTTATTTTGCTTATTTTGTGGTGTTTGCGCCACTGTTTCAAGATGAATTTTCTCGAGTTTTTGTTTAAGAATAATTCTTTCGCCATAGGCAGCAATAGACTCTTTCATCTTTTTGTGCTCAAGCATTAATTGCAATAATTGTTGATCTGTTTGCAATTTAATTTCAAATAAATTTGCTTCGGAGGCCGATAATTTGCCATCGAGGTACTGTTCCATTTCCTCCCAATCCTTTCCCGTTTTCATAGTTGTAATCTTTCTTCTTGTTTAAAAAATAACTTCTTTAATCTCATCAAACACTTATACTTTTGTGTTTTGGCGTTGTCGGCATTAGTGTATCCAAATTTTTCTGAAATTTGCCCCATGCTTAATTGTTTAATATAAAAATCCTCAATTAATGTTTTGCAAGGCTCTCCTAACTCTCCCAGTGCAGCGGCCATTTTACCAAATTGAATTTCTCTTTCCTCTATCAATGCTGCTTCTGAATCGTCAATGGCTATAAAGCCCTCAAAATCGGTTATTTTACCCACAATTGCGCTGGCTTTTTTTATTTTTTTGAGCCACATCAATCTACTTACCGAATAAAGATAAGTTTTGATTTTACAATTGAGTTCAAAATTTTGGTCTTTGATATTTTGATAAAAAACAATGATTGCTTCCTGAAAAATATCTTTTGCATCATCTTCACTCCCACTGTTGGTAATAATAAAATGGTTAATTGACCCAAAATACAATTTATAAAGAACGCTCAGCACACTATCGTCATTGTTGCGCAAGGCAGCAATTATTTGCTCATCTGAATTATCAATTTCATTCATCTTTGTATGCGTTCTTTATACTTTTAATGCCGTAAAGGTAACCCAAATAAAAAAATTATTTACCTATTGGGTTACCTTTTATTTTTTTAGGTATAAAGGGCATATTTATTAATTAACCAATTAAACTAAACAAAATGAAAAATTTATTTAAATTCGCTTTCGCTGCTTTAACAGTAGCTATGTTATCAACTGCTTGTGGTGGTGCTAAAACTGAAGAAGCTGCTGCTGAAGCAACTCCTGCAACTGAAGAAGTTACTCCTGCTGCTGAAGAAGCTCCAGCTGCTGAAGCTGCTCCTGTTGATTCTGCTGCTGCACCAGCTGCTGAAGCTGCTCCAGCTGAAGCTGCTCACTAATTATAAACGAATTTACCGTTTAAAAGCCTTCTCCAAAAGAGAGGGCTTTTTTTGTATTTTGCAAGCCCCGCGTTTTAATACTAAGCATCTTGCAGAGGCAAATGAACAAACGGCTTAATACCTTAATTTGGCAAAATAATCTACACAATTTATAGCGTTTAATAAAAAGAACGCTGCCAATCAAAAATTCCTCACAACTAATTAGAGCGTTACAAGATTTTATATTAAAGCGATGTTATGAAGTCAAATGTTTACTAAAAAACATTTGCATCAATAATAAATATATCAGACTCAAAATATCCGATTTAAAACAGCGCTATAAGTGATATTGCAGTTGAGCAAATAATCAATACACAATGGTTTGTGTCAATATATAGAAATATAGTTTTATAAAAATGGACTACTTATTTTGTACAATTATATTGGCTAAAATTTATAAAATCCAACTCGCATTATTCCCTTTTTGTTTGGTGATTATTGTAAAAAACAAACGCTCGTATTTGCTTAAGACACCATAATTTTAAATGAATTTACCTATTATTATTTACCAAAGCATTATTTATCTATCAAAACAATTATATTTGCAGAATGACGCTCTTTTAAATAGTAAATTATTTTTTTTTAACAATTACAACAGACACAGCTAGCTTTTAGCATTTATGTATAAACTTTTTTTTGAAAATAATCCTTTAGGTTCTTTTATCATTGATACAGATGGTAAATTGAAGTCGTATAACAAAGTATTTTTAAGCAACATAGGTTTTGATGAGCATTACGATTTACTTGGCGACAACAATTTCAACTTTAAAAATATTATCCCAAATTTTATTGACATTAGCAGTCGTTTAAGCAAGGATAATGCGGCAATTGAATTTGACACCTACCTTAAAATGCAAGATGGCAGTTTTCGGACGTATAAAATTAACTGTATTCATTTTTTAGACGAAACCAGTAATTTTCTTATCTTAGGTTCACTTACACCTATTTTGGAATCAGGTGCATTGAGTCTTTCGGATGAACGAAAAAAGTACGATGACATCATGAATAATAGCGTGCAGCTAATTCAAAGCTTTAATAAAGATGGGATGTTGTTGTTTGTAAATAAAGCTTGGAAAGAAACCTTTGGATATAACGATCAAGAAATTCAGTCTATCAACTTGTTTGATATCATTGCAGAAGAAGACAAGGCGCATTGTTCGCAAATATTTGAGAATATACTAAGGGGCGTTCCGGCCTTTGAGATTAAGGCCACATTTATTTCGAAACTAGGTGCAAAAATTTTGCTCAAAGGCAATATACTTCCAATGCTTAATAATGGCGAATTGGTTGCCACACATGCCTTTTTCAATGATATTAGTGAGTTGAGTGTTATAAAAAAGGAACTAGCATCAAAAGATGTTTTGTTAGAAACAATATTTAAATCTATTCCTGTTTGCCTTTACTTAAAAGATTATGAAGGCAAATATGTTTTTGCCAACGATATGATGGTGCAAACAATAGGTGGCGATGTGATAGGAAAAACTGACCTCGATATTTTTGATAAGGAAAGTGCTGAGATCATGAAACAAACTGACTTGGAGGCCATAGCCTCTGAGGATAAAAACACCAAATTTACTTTCATCAATGAAAGAAACGGTGAGAAAAAACACTATTATTGTGGTAAAAAACCAATTAGCACCGAAGATCAAAAAAAGCTGATATTTGGTTATACTGTTGACATTACTGAGCTAAGAAACAATGCTGCAAAAGTTGAGGAAAGCGAGCGTATTCTTAATCAAATAGTATCTAACACCAACACAGGAATTATGCTGTTTAAGCTCGACAACAGCGACAACACCTATAAGATTGATTTCATTAATAATACTTGTAAAAAAATAATTAATTATAACGAAGGCAAATCTGAACTTACAGCCTTGCTTCCCGAACTGCAGCTTAATACAAAGTTTGCAGAAGAAAACGGAGCATTAGTTTCGCAGGTATATGAATATGTATCTGCCTTTTCTGGTGTCTCAAATTATTACGATGTATTTATCAATCGAATTGACCTGCCCGAGGATGATCATAAGCTATTGGTTTTCTTTAATGATGTAACTGAAAAGAAACACATGATTGATAACCTTGAGTTAAATTTGAAGGAAAACGTGGTGTTATTATCAGAGGTGCATCACAGGGTAAAAAATAATTTGGCCAATATATACGGCATCATCGAGTTAAACAAATACAAGTTCCAAAATACCAATTTTGAGGAATACCTCATTGAAGTTCAGTTAAAAATAAAGAGTATTGCTGTTGTGCATGACCTACTTTACAAGTCGAAAAGTCTTACAAAAATTATGCTTGACGACTATTTTACAGAACTATGCCACGAATACAAAAAAATATACAAAAGCACGCAGCAGTTGGCAGTAACTCTCGAATTGTTTTTTGATAAAAACATTTCGATTGAACTAGGCAGAGCTATTAGTTTAGGGCTCATGTTAGGCGAATTGCTATCCAACAGCTTTAAGTATGCTTCCAAAAACAAGGAAGTAACCGTAGGAATTTCTATCAAATTAGCAAATGGAAGATGTTACATTGAATACAAAGATAGTGGAGTTGGATTCGAAACCTCATCTTTAAATACTCTTAATCCTGGTTTCGGTATGAAACTAATACAAAGTGTGTTGAAACAAATTAAGGCAAATTTTGTTTTAAACCATGATAAAAACTTTAATTTATCCATAGATTTTGAACAGATATAATATGAAAAAAAGAATTGTTATAGTTGAAGATGACTTCTTGATTCAAGAACTACATAAACAGTACATTGAAAAAATGGGGCACCATGTAATTGCTACATTTAGCAATGGCGAGGATGCGCTTGATTTTTTCAGAACAAATGATGCCGATCTTATTTTAATGGATATTAGACTCGAAACCTCTCTTGATGGGATTGAGACGATGAAAAAAATTCACAAACTGAATGAAATCCCAGTTTTATATGTAACAGGAAATACAGAAGAAAGTAACCTTCGTAGGGCACTTAACAATCAAATGAAAGGTTTTTTATCAAAACCTGTAATGCCGCAAGACTTAGAAGATTTAATTGATTCTGTAAATACCATTAATGATTCGATTAGATATGCCGAAAAAATTCAAAAAGCATTGTTTCCTCAGAAGAATGAAATGCGAAGGATTTTTAACAATTGTGTTTATATAAACAGGCCAAAAGATACGATTTCAGGCGACTTTCCTTTTTTACTTTACAAGAAAAACCATTTCGAAATATTTGGTGGAATTGGCGATTGCACAGGTCATGGAATTCCAGCTGCATTGCTATCGGTTTTGTGTCATGAAATTGTTAGCAATCAAACAAGAAGGTACTCTGATTTGAGATTAATAATTAACAAAATAAATAAAAAGGTTACGGAGAGTTTATCAAGAAAAGAAGCGGAAAACATACTTCGTGATGGACTTGACCTCATCATTTTTAGGATACTTCCTGAAAAGTCTGTTATTGAAATAGCGGGAGTTAAACGTCCTTTTATACATTATGATTCAATAGCCAAAAAACACAATTATCAAAGTATTAGAGGAAAAAGTATAGGAGATGTTTTTGATGACGAAAGCGATATTCCTGTTTTTGAAATTCCTTATGCCCAAAATGACTTTTTTTACTTTTTTTCGGATGGTATAACCGATCAGTTTGGTGGTATTAATGGCAAAAAACTTATGAAAAAAAGGCTTATTGAATTTTTAGATTCTTCAAAAGAAATGCCTGCTGACCTGCGAGAGGTTGAGTTAGAATTATTTTTACGCAAATGGCAAGGTACCCACATGCAAACAGATGATATATTGTTGGTAGGATTAAATCCCTATGAATTAAGTATTTCGCAATCAAAAAAATCAGTTTAATAAAATAAAATATTTAAAGAAATAA
>CAIKXD010000156.1 GCA_903831265.1 uncultured Bacteroidota bacterium | reverse complement strand
GAAGTCGATAAATATGGTTGGGTGGATGTTGGAAGTTCTTTCCTTCCTTCCGAAATTATAGCAGCTTTTTTATACGCCCAATTAGAACATTTGGATGCCATACAGAATAAGCGCATTGCCCTTTGGAACCAATACATGACAGCATTAAAACCTTTGTCGGAAAGCGGATTGTTTACATTGCCTTTTGTTCCAAACTATGCATCTAACAATGCCCACATGTTTTATCTAATGTTTGAAAGCTTACAAAAAAGAACTTTAGCAATTGAGCATTTAAAAAAGAATGAAATTAATTCGGTTTTTCATTACCTGAGTTTGCACAGTAGTCCTTTTTATAAGGACAAGCACGATGGTAGAGATTTAAAATATTCAGATTTATATTCAGACGGGTTGCTCAGGTTGCCCATGTTTTATGACCTAGAGCCTAGTGATATTAAAAAAATTGCAGAAGTTTTGGCAACCAATAACATAGTAACTCCTTAATTGCAGCTTTTAGATACCTCCCCAAAAAACGCATAAAAAAATGTTATTGCTTACACTTTTTATAGGAATTGTCTTATGCTTTGCACTGAGTTGGGTGTTTTCATTTGTCATACTTCCAAAAAAACCGGCTTTAAACACTGAGAATATTGCAGTGAGGTTGGTAATGGGTTTTCTAATAATGGCCGTTTTGGTAGCCATTTTAGTAACCAAAGGAAATACCATTTTAATACTTGCAGCGCCTACTTTACTAATTGGTGGCTATCTTAATTATAAAAAAGGTATTTTTAAATTAAGCATCGCTTTTATGCCCAAGGATGCAAGTGCTATCCTTGTATTTTTGGTTACCGCCATGGCGGTAGCTTATTTAAATATTTATGGTGTTGAATACTTGGGAATGAAAGTTCCTGTCAACGACCAAGCGTTTTACTCAACCACTGCAAACGGCTTGATAGATAAGGATATGGAATCTTACATTGCTTATTTAGAGGCATATTATAAATATAAAAGCATTAATATTCCTTATCATTATTTTGAATATTGGCTAACTTATACTGTGGCATACCTGACCCACTTTAATACCCATTTAATTCTCAATGGGATTGTCTATGGTTTTTGTATTTTTTCTAGTTTCCTTGTATTTTACAATATTTTGGGAATATGGTTAACTAATCATGCATATACTGCCATTGTTTGTTCAATTGTTTTAATAAATATTCGAGGTATATTTCACTATACCAATTTAAACAGTGAAAATTTTGTGCAAGCAACCGATAGCATTTTTTTTGATTGCAATCAAAAATTAATTTTTATTTTGCCAATGTTTCTGCTTGGTTTATATTTTATTTTTAAAAACAATGTGCAATTTGGACTTCTCCTGCTCTTAATTCTACCTGCTATGAACATTGTTCTACTGCCATCAATTATAGGGGGTATAACAGTCTTTTTGGGATTTCAATTTTTAAGTAATATCCGAGCATATAAAACATTTTTTCAATCTCATTTACCCATTTTTTCAGCCATTTTTCTTTTTGTAATAATGCTTGCAGTTTATCAAAAATGCATTGCTCTGAATTTAGGAAATTCAGCTATTGTGACAAGTATTGGGGGTTTGTTTAATTGTATACTTTCCAATGGATTAAAATGGGTACTGATAAATGCTATCATTTTAATTCTATTAGCAGTACTCCTATTAAAAAATGCGAATAAGGAGGCCTGGGGTATTTTTGTGCTTTGTATAGGTATTGTTGGGAGCGGTATAATTGGTTATGCATTGTTTGATACCAATCAGAATGCATGGCAAATTTATTCAAGTGCGGCCAGGTTTGGTGGCTATGCACTGTATTTGTTAATTCCCTTTCTACTGGTTAATAATTCCAATTGGTTGCAGCGCTCTGTAAAAATTTTAGGCGTACTGGCCATTTTAATGTTCATCGAAAATTACAACAACATTCAATATTTGCCGATGAAAAAAATATCTGCTTATTCTCCAACCTACATCAATGCAATTAGTAAATTTAAATTTAAAAATAAAATTGGAATAAAATATGTTAACATTATAAATCGACCTAATTTACAAAGAAATCCAGTTTATGCGGGTGTTAGCAATTATTTGGTTTTAACACAAAATGCTACTTCTACCGTTGTATTAAATGTGGAAGATTTGCTGATAGGAAATAAGGAAGATACAGTATACAATTTAGATAAGCTTTCTAAGGATATTTTAAACTCGGAAATTATTAATTTATCGCCCTTTTTTAATGATTGTAATTTAAAGCGTCAGAACATAACTAAAATGCAATTATTGGCTATTCAAAAACAATTTATTTTAAGAAGAAAGCCTGAGTTTTGTGTAATTGAAAAAGGAGTAAGTCTACCAATTTTTTTAAAGATTAAATCTAAATTAGTTGACAAAGGAACTGGTGAGCAATTCCTTCTTCTGAATTACTAATTTATCCTTGATAAAAATTACCTAAGAATATATAACCATAGATAAAACAACATGAAACTTACTATTGTTTCTCCAGTTTATAAATCAGAATTGATGCTGAGGGAGTTGGTAACTAGGATTATTAAATCTAAACCAAAAGATTTTGACGATTTAGAAATTCTGTTAGTTGATGATTATAGTCCCGATAATTCATGGCATAAAATAGAAGAATTAGCTTTAGAATTCCCTGAAATAATAGGTATTAAGCTGAGCAGAAATTTTGGACAGCATTACGCAATCACTGCAGGCCTTGACAATGCTACTGGCGCATGGATTGTGGTAATGGATTGTGATTTACAAGATCAGCCTGAAGAAATCATTAAGCTCTATGAAAAATCGAAGGAAGGATATGATATAGTTTTGGCAAGTAGATTTAATAGGCAGGACTCCTTCTACAGAAGGACTGTTTCAAAATACTTTTATAAAGTGTTGGCCTATTTGACTGGAACGGATCAGGATGCAACGATCGTAAATTTTGGTATATACAATGCAAAGGTCATTCAGTCAATTTCAAGTATGCGAGAAAGCATAAGGTTCTTCCCTACGATGATTAAATGGGTGGGTTTTAAATCTGCAAAAGTAAATGTGGAACATTCAGACAGAAAGGAAGGAAAATCAAACTACAATCTGAAAAAAATGATGAATCTAGCGCTTGATATTATTTTAGCATTTAGCGATAAACCCTTGCGCCTAACAATAAAATTAGGATTATTGGTAGCATTTGTTTCAATTTTGTTAGCTATTTTAATCTTAATAAAATGGTTAAATGGCGATATAACAGTTATTGGTTATGCAAGTTTGATTACTAGTATTTGGTTTTTGAGTGGTTGTATTTTAATTACATTGGGGATAGTTGGATTATATGTAGGTAAAACATTTGAAGGAGTAAAAAACAGACCCCTTTATATTATTGAAAAGAAAATATGATAGAAAAATTAATGTGGGATTCAGATTTTTTTGGTTATCTTGTAGGTCGTATAAATACGTCTGAAACTTTTTTTAAAATAAGCACCGATGAACTTAATAATTTTAGGCTAATTTATCTTTTTTCCGATAAAGTTCTTGAAATTACTGATTCGAAAATTTTGGAGGTTGACATAAAAACTACGCTTGTTAAGCTTATTGAAAAAAATGAGTTATACCCTGTTCACGAATCTATTTCGGAATATTCTGGGGGCCAAGATACTAAAATGAAATCACTAGCGTTAGAAAGCGGTAAATATTCTAGATTTAAAACAGATAAGAATTTTATGAATAATGAGTTTATAAAGTTGTATTCAAAGTGGATCGAAGATAGTATAACAAAGGTTATCGCGGACAAATTAATCGTCTTTAGTGAAAACAATGATATTGAAGGATTTGTTTCACTAAAATTTAATACTAATTATGCTGAGATTGGCCTAATTGCAGTAGACGAAAACAGCAGAGGAAAAGGAATTGCACTTGCGTTATTGAATGCTGCTTTTAAACTCACACAATCACAAGGGTTAAATAGTATTAGAATTGTAACACAATTTAACAATACTCCAGCGATGAAATTGTATCATAAAGCGGGATTAAAGATGGAAAACAAACAATATGTTTATCATATTTGGAATTAATAAATTGATTTTTAAATGATGCGTGGTGAATTTATTCAAGTGCGGCTAGGTTTAGTGATTATGCATTTTAAATGTTAATCCCCTTTCTACTGGTTAATAAATCCAATTGGTTGCCTCATTCCATAAAAATTTAGGCTTACATGGCTATTTTATTGTTTATCGCAAAATAAAACAACATTCAATATTTGCCAATGAAAAAAATATCTGCGTATTCTCCAACCTACATTTCTGAAATAGAAAAATTTAAATTTAAATTGATTGATAAAGAAACAGGAGAAAGGTTTTTAATTCTAAATGATTAAAACGTGAATTCCAAAAATACAATTTATCTATTCTGTCAATATTTTCCTTTTTTGGGTGGAGAACAGTTTTTATTTAATGAAGTTGAATATTACCCCAAAGATTCAAAAGTTATCGTTTTTACAGACCATAAAAATGAAGGTGAAAAAACATTATTAAATGATAATTTTGAAATAATCAATGAAAACTATCTCAGTAAATCATCGGTAAGTCAGATATTTAAAAATTACTGGAGTTTAATATTTGAAATATTTATTTATGAAATTATTACTTCGCCACATAGATTTAAATATGTTAAAAATTTTAAAACACATTTATTTCTCTTAGTTGGTTATCTTAAAAAAGCGGAGATTATTGAAAAATATGTACCTAAATGTAATGAAGGTGTAGTTTTATATAGTTATTGGTTTGATGAATGGGCAACCATAATAAACTTAGTTAAAAGAATAAGCAAAAAGAAAATTAAGGTTATTTGCAGGGTCCATGGGTATGATTTTGATGAAGCTCAAGTAGTCTCAGGTTATCATGTATTCAGAAGTTTTAATTTAAAAGGAGTTGATAAAATTTATTCAATTTCCTACTTTGGTAAAAAATACATAGAAAAGCGCTATTGGCATAAAAAAATTGAGGTTGAAAAACTAGGTGTTCGTGATAAGGGTATCAATCCTGTAACTATGGATGAGGCAGCGACCATAGTTTCA
This sequence comes from uncultured Bacteroidota bacterium, assembly GCA_903831265.1. Lineage (GTDB taxonomy): Bacteria > Bacteroidota > Bacteroidia > UBA4408 > UBA4408 > CAIKXD01. The sequence continues at coordinate 5,529 of CAIKXD010000156.1, read as the reverse complement.
TGTAGTTCACTTATCGCCCTAAAAAGGGTTGATCTAATCATTAAGCTGCTTAAAGAAACTAAGAAAAAGGTTACCTGGGTGCACTTTGGTAATGGACCACTTGAACAAGCGATTTTAGAGGAAGCCAAATCCTTACCCCAAAACATAACTTTTGATTACAAAGGGTTTGTTAAAAATGAAGAGATTATGGAATTCTATAAGTCAAATACAGTAGATTTATTTATTAATACAAGTGAATTAGAAGGAATTCCTGTTTCAATGATGGAGGCCATTAGTTTTGGTATTCCTATTATTGGCTGTAATATCTGCGGTGTGCCTGAAATAGTAAATTCAAATACAGGTTTATTAATAGAAAAGGATTTTGATATCAAGGAGACAGCTTTTAGAATAGAAGAATTTATGCATTCAAAGTGTAGGGACAAAGACTATCGAATTGGCGTTAAATTCTTTTGGGATCAAAATTATAATGCCGATAAAATTTACCCTCAATTTATTAAAAATTATCTCCTAACAAAATAATGTGTGGCATAGCAGGTTTATATAATTTTAACAAGGAAGTACAGAGTATAGAGGTACTCAAAGCCTTTACGGACGCTATGGTACACAGGGGCCCAGATGGTAGTGGTTACGATTTACTGAACAATGAGAGAGTAGGTTTAGGACATCGGAGATTGTCTATTTTAGATTTGACAGAAGCAGGGCACCAGCCTTTTTATTACATGGATAGGTATTGTATGGTGTACAATGGCGAAATATTCAATTTTAACGCTATTAAAAGCGATTTAATAAGTAAGGGGTATACCTTTAGGTCGGAAACAGATACGGAGGTTGTAATGGCGGCTTATGATTGTTTTGGCTTAGCGTGTTTCGAACAATTCAATGGGATGTGGGCTTTGGCTATTTGGGATGACCATAAAAAACAAATGATACTCGCTCGCGATCGATTTGGCGTTAAACCACTCTACTATTCAAAATTCAATCAAACGTTTGCTTTCGCGTCCGAAACACGTGCCTTTAAATATTTAAAAGGGTTTAATCGACAAATAGATGAACTGAATTATGAAATAACCATCCAAAACAATTATGCTTTAGAAGGATTGGGTTATACTATTTTTAAAGATATATTCCAAGTTTTACCTGGCCATTATTTAGTGATAGATGATAAGTCAACCATTCAACAAAAAAGATGGTATGATATTCGCGAAAAGTTGAGACCTGTACCCTCAGATTATAAAAAACAAAGTTCAGAATTTTATGAGTTGTTTAGAGATGCTTGTAGAATAAGATTAGTAAGCGATGTAAAAGTAGCTACGGCATTGAGTGGTGGACTAGATTCAAGTAGCATTTACAGCACTGTTTTCGATATCTTAAATACAGAATCCAACGAACGCACTAATAAGGATTCTCAATTAGCCGTTTCAGCTATTTTTCCAGGGCTTGAAAGCGATGAACGCGCCTACGTTGAAAAGGCCATCGACTACACAAAAGGAAAAATAGAATGGGTGACTACCAATACCGCTAATTTAAGTGAAGATATAGAACATGATACCGAATTATTTGATGGTATTTCAAACGCACCCATAACAGCCATTTCGGCCATCTACAAAGGCATGAGAAATGCTGGTATAACAGTATCATTAGATGGGCATGGGGTTGATGAAATGCTGTATGGCTATCTCTACATGGTCTATGATTTATGGCTTGAGGCGCTGAGAGAACAAAATGCCAATGAAGCACAAGCGCATGCAACAACCTTAGCGGGTTTGTACTATCCAGCCTACCAAACGACAAAGAAAAACGAATTACTAGCCATCAATAAGCAATCGATTACTACCATCAATCGAATCAAATTGCATATTAAAAAGAGCTTGCAAACAGCCCCTCCAGATTCTAAGCTTTATCAACCTATAAACTTGCCTTCCTTGAGTGATAAACCCTATGATTTCTCTCACTTTAAAACAAAGGAACGTATTTTATTTTATGAGTTTTTTCAAAATTCTTTACCAGCTTTGTTAAGAAATTTTGATAGGGCGGGTATGATGAACAGTGTTGAAATTAGAATGCCATTTTTAGATTATAGGGTTGTTGAGTATATTTTTTCATTGCCTTTTGAAAGTAGAATAGGCCATGGATTTACAAAGCGTATTCTACGAGAGGCCATGTCTAATAAAATGAATGAAGAAGTTAGGACCAGAACATTTAAAGTGGGTATTGCAAGTCCATTTGAATTTTGGGCGGATAATTATTTAAAGGAATGGCTATACAAAAAGGTTTCAACATTTAACGAAGTTGAAAGGGAAGAATCTATTAAATCATTAGATGCCTTTTATAAATTTAAGAAAAGAGAACTGTTAGAAAAAGTTTGGTATAAGATCAATTTGGATCTGATTAAAAAATGAAAAACAAACTAAAGATTGGCTATATATTTACATCAGCAGGTCTAAATCCCGATTCAGTGCAAAAAAAGGTGATGCACCAGATTCAATATTTGAATACGGCAGATTGTGAATGCAGGGGCTTGTTTTTAACCAACGAAAATGTGGGTTCTTTGAAGTACAATGAATGGATAGATTTTATTAAGATACCAGAAGGAAATGGAAAATATTTTAAATCATTACAATCTAAAATTATTGTAATACGCACCGTTATAAAATTATTTAAAACAGAAAGCAAAACCTATGATTATTTTTTTATGCGTTATCCCATGGCAAGTTTTAGACTATGGTATTATCTGATTTTTAATAAAAATAAAATTATAATCGAACACTTGAGTGACGAAATTTCGGAGTTGAAATTATATAAAAAGGAACTCAAATTTGCCCTAAGACCCTCAGAATTGCTAAGTTATTTTGAACACCTGTGGTATCCAATGGCCAATGAGCGTTTGTTTAGGCAGTCGATAAATAAGAATACACGCTTACTACTTTGTAATTCAAAAGAAATTTTAAACTTACAAAAAGTAAATCTAAGTCGCATAAATTGGATGGTGAGTGGTGATGCCGTAGAAGTGAATAATTTTAGGTTAAAAAGGATGGAATCCATTCATAACACAATTCATTTTGTTTTTTTAAAAGGGGCTTCAACTAATGCAGAATTTAATGGGTTAGAGCGATTCATTCAGTGTATTGAAACCTATTCAGGGCCTTATCAATTATTTTTTCACATTTTAGGAAACAATCTGGTCTATGAAAAGTCTTTAATTACAGACTCCAATAAAATAATATTACACAGTCGCATGCAATTGGATGTTTTAGATGAGTTCATGGATAAAATGCATATTGGTGTTTCAACATTAGGTCTTTATCGCAAAAATTTAAACGAAACTACCACCATTAAAACAAGAGAATACTTTGCTAGAGGTCTACCATTTATTTATGCTTATAAAGATACAGACATGGAGTTATATCCTGAAATGAAAGCTTTTGCCTTGCAATTTTCCAATGACGATAGCGCAATAGATATCAATGAAGTTATTCGCTTTGCTTTAGCGCAATATGAGAATTTGGACCATGGCAAACAAATGAGACAATTGGCCGAAGCACATTTGTCCTATAAAATAAAAATGGCGAAGATATTAGAACACTTGGCTAATAACCGTTCGTAACAATATATTGTTTATTAATATTAATGCCTTTATAACAAACCCATTATGAAAATTACGAATTCAATATTTATAGCTTGCTTGTTCATTTTGTCAGTAATTCTTAACACGCAATTATTAGACAATTCAAATATTAATTTTGCTTTAACGGGACATGATGAGTATTTAACAGTAAGAGAGGTCTATTCAATTTTAAATCCTCTGTCATGGAAACATTTCTTTATGGCCATTATTTCGGGAGATGTGCTCTACTATGGCAGAATTATGTTTTATACCGATGCCCTATTTGCATGGATTCCGTATAAGGTATTTGGAATAACAGGATTGGTTTATAGTATCAGGATGCTTCATACCATAATGGTAATTGCTGGACTTGTTATACTCGGTCAAACCTATTTAAAAGATTGGAAGTACCGATTGTTATTTTATGTGGCCACATTAACCCTTTATTATACGGCCTATTTCTTTATAGTTCCAAAGCCCGAACCTATTCAGTTATTAACTTTAGCATTGTTTTTTTATTTCTTTAAGAAGAATAACTATCAATTTGGAAAATACTTTATTCTGTTAGGTATTGCCTATGGTATCAAGTTTAATGTTCTAACCATCCTACCGATTCTATTTATTACCCCCCTTTTATTTCAAAACATCAATCTTCAGCTTATTAAGAAATTTGGAAGAAGCATCGTTTATTTCTTTATTGGATTGATAATAGCAGTGCCTTGTCTTCTATTAGCACCTGTAAAACCTATTTTTATCAAAAGTTATCTAAATGCCACTTTTGCCAATACCGGGCAATACGATGATGATAGCAGTGTTGGCATCATGGATTGGTTAAGTGATGGCTTTTTTGGGGCATACAATGGTGGATGGTTGTTTGGCGCATTGTTAATTGGGTTTGTCATGCTTGTTATTTATTCCGGCATGAAAAATTTGATAAAAAATAAATTAATGCCAACAGATTTACTTTTTGTGTGCATTGGCTTATTCCTCATTTTACCGGTCATTGTATTCACTGGAAGACTTTGGCCCCATTATCTTTGGACAGGTTACCTATTGTTGATTTTAGGTTGTATAATTTTTATTCAATCGGCTGATAGGTCTAGGTTACTACATAAGATAAGTTTGTATGTTTTTTTATTAATAATTGCGGGTTCCGTTTATTGCTCGGGTCAACAAGAAAAAAAACTATTCTCGCTGAATACACAGACGAAAGAATTAAATACCAATGGCAAACAAGCCTATAACTACTTGAAGGGGATGCACAAAAAATTTATTGCCATCCAAGATCTTTCAGTTCCTTATCCTTTTACTAATATGCTCGAAGTTGGCCGTTACAATCCATTTGCAGGGTTTAAGCAGCCTCAAGTGGAACAGCAGTTTATTTGGTCGGGTTTTATAAGTCCTCAAATTATTAATGAAAACCAAGCTGATTATGTTATGACAAACAAAATTAACTTTGCCGATACCCTTATTGATTTACAAACGAATAAAGACAAGATGACCATAAATAATAATAAACTAATGCATTCGGAACTCGGAAAAACCATCAAAATGGATACCGCTTTTGGTGAAATTAAAATATATAAAATTATAAAATAGAAGGTTCCCTATAGAATACTAATATTGTTATCAGTTCAATTTAGGTTATCAATCCTTGTTCTATGTACCCAACGAAAGTTTTCCTTTAGATATTGCAAACACTCATTTAGACGCATAATATGTTCGCAAAAACCATGGTTTTAAGACCTTTTTTTAAATCTCAAATGGAAATGGATGAAAAAACATTTTTTGATGGCCATGGGTTAAATCAATACAGGTATAATAAAATCAATAGCCATACAGGCAAAGCAAAATTTTAAAAAAAGTAAAAAGCATACAGTAAAAAATATGAGAAATTCAAAAATGGTTCAGTATTATTTTCTTGG
>CAIKXD010000155.1 GCA_903831265.1 uncultured Bacteroidota bacterium | reverse complement strand
TTTATCGTTTACGCATTTCTAATGCGTAATCTGGGTTAAAATGTCTTTTTAGCCTGGGTATATTTTTAGGCTATTTATGCTAACAGCTATATTTTAATACCGGATTTACTGATGGTTAAACTAAAAATCAAATCATAGCTTTATTCAATATAAATTTCTCTAATATTTATTACGAAATAATGCTGGGCCTAAAAAGGGAGTAAGTGCATTAAATTGAAATTGTAATCGGTATTACAATTTTATTGGTTTGGTCAATTGACTATTAAATCAAATATATATACCTTTGCGCCACTTAAAAAATAATATTAAAAAACACATAAAATGATGAATGAAGTTTATATAGTATCGGCAGTGCGCACCGCAATTGGAAGTTTTGGAGGAAGTTTAGCAAGTGTTAGCGCCACAAAATTAGGTGCAACCGCAATTAAAGGTGCACTCGAAAAAATTAATTTAGCACCAACCGAAGTTCAGGAAGTGTTTATGGGCTGTGTAATACAGGCCAATTTAGGCCAGGCACCAGCGCGTCAGGCTTCTAAGTTTGCGGGTTTGCCCGATCATGTAATTTGTACAACCATCAATAAAGTATGTGCTTCGGGTATGAAAGCCGTAACTCTTGGTGCACAATCTATTATGCTTGGCGAAAATGATGTAGTTGTAGCTGGCGGAATGGAAAATATGAGTTTAGTGCCATATTATTTAGAGCAGGCACGTTATGGCTATAAATTTGGCAATGGTGCTGTAATTGATGGTATTTCAAAAGATGGTTTGGTAGATGTATATCATAATTACCCTATGGGCGTAGCAGCAGAATTGTGTGCTACTGATTGTAATATTAGTAGAGAAGACCAAGACGCCTTTGCTATTGAATCATACACCAGAAGTGCCAATGCTTGGAAAGCAGGTAAGTTTGATGCTGAAATTGTGCCTGTAGTAATTCCACAAAAAAAAGGCGATGCTTTAGTTGTGGAGCACGATGAGGAATATAAAAATGTAAAATTTGATAAGATACCAGGCTTAAATCCTGTGTTTAAAAAAGATGGAACGGTAACTGCTGCTAATGCTTCTACCATTAATGATGGCGCCAGTGCTTTGGTGTTAATGAGCAAACAAAAAATGGAAGCGTTGGGCTTAAAACCTTTGGCTAAAATTGTAAGTTTTGCCGATGCCGAACAAGCGCCAGAATGGTTTACAACTACACCAAGTAAGGCTATTCCAAAGGCTTTAGCTAAAATAGGAAAGACCGTTGCTGATGTCGATTTTTTTGAAATTAATGAGGCTTTTTCTGTAGTTGCTTTGGCCAACAACAAAGAAATGAAATTAGATGCCAATAAGGTAAATGTAAATGGTGGTGCGGTTTCTTTGGGACATCCGCTTGGTTCATCTGGTTCAAGAATATTGGTAACATTAGTGCATGTATTGCATCAAAATAATGCAAAAATAGGTGTTGCTGGTATTTGCAATGGCGGTGGTGGTGCTACTGCTATTGTTATTGAAAAGTGTTAAAATAATTTATTAAACACCCATTAAATGCAGGTTTCTATAACTAAGAAACCTGCATTTTAATTTTACACCAATTGTATTTATTAAATAGCCCAAAGCGGTTTGATAAATTTACAATGGTTAATGCCGATAATACTTGAAAGTAGTACCATAAGGTAATGCCGCAATTGGACTAAATCGAAAGTGTAATCAGTATTATTATCATAAACCACAATGCTTGCGAAACTTTATCATTGGACCTATCGTAATATTTATTTGAATAAATTTTGTAAATTTGGTCTAGTTTAAAATTTAAATAATGAAAACACTTAACATATCAATATCGGAATTAGAATATGATAAATTTGGACTTAAAAACGAGAAATTAAGTTTTAGTGAGTTATTGGAAATTGTAAACCGAGAAATGCAAAAAATGAATTTAAGAAAATCGGTGGTACTAGCAGAAAAATATGGAATTTCCAAATTAACATCTGAAGAAATTAACGATGAAATTGCGGCAGTTAGAAAGAATGCAAAAAATCGTAATTGATACGAATGTTATTGTTTCGGCTTTGATTCAAAAAAACTATCCCTTTTTAATTATCGATGAATTGTTTTTTGAAAATAAAATCCAACTTTGTATATCTGAGGAGCTTATGCAAGAATATTTTGATGTTTTATCAAGACCAAAGTTTGCACGCTATTCAAACTTTGTTAGTAACGGAGAAAGTATATTAGTTGAAATTGGGTCTAGAGCAGAAATTTATAAACCCAAAATAAAATTAGATATCATTTCAGACCATGATGATAATAAAATTTTGGAGTTGGCAGACGAAAGTAAGGCAGATTTTATAATTACAGGAAACACTAATGACTTTAAATTTGCCAAGTATAAGAAGACTAAAATTGTTACGCCAAAAGAATATTGGGAGAATTATAGGCCTAAATAAAAAGCAGTTCTGCTTGTTAATTTGATAAATCTGTTTGCTCTTGCATATTTTAAAATTGTGTGAGCGTCATACACGAATTAGTTCACTTCTTGCGAAACTTTATCATTGGACCTTTCATAATATTTGTTTGAATAAATTTTGTAAATTTGTAGCATGACAAACACAGCACTTAAATTAGAAATTGACAATCATCCAATTTCGCTTCGAAATGAGGTAGCTGACTTTGTGGCTTTGCTAAAAAATAAAAATAAGATAAAAAGCAAATCAAAACTTACACATCGTGAGTTTGGTTATGCTAAAGGAAAAATTAAGCTCTCAAAAGATTTTGACGAACCATTAGACATTTTCAAAGATTATATTTAATGGCTTTTTTAATTGATAATCACCCATTTCTTTGGTTTGTAGCTGGTAACAAACAGCTCCTAGAAAGTGTAAAAGCTAAAATTTTTGATATCAACGAAGCCTGCTTTTTAAGTGTAGCTAGTTTATGGGAAATAATAATCAAAAATCAAATTGGAAAACTCAAGCTTAACATTTCACTTGAAGAATTATTTGAATATGCTGATCGTAACCGAATTGATATTAATCAGATTTCTTGTGTACACTTACTCACTCTTTCAAAATTACCTGAACATCACAGCGACCCTTTTGACAGAATTATGGTATCACAAGCAATATCAGAAAATTTCACACTAATTTCAAAAGACAAAGGACTCAAGAAATACAAAATAAAACAACAGTGGGCTTAAACCCGCCTTTTTAATTAAATAGATTAACCATGTATGGTATTTGTAATTTAAGTATAGTTCCTGTAAGAGCCGAGCCAAGTGATAGGAGCGAAATGGTCAGTCAGTTGTTACTTGGCGAGCATTTTACGGTGCTCGAAAGCCATGCTAAATGGTTAAAGATACAACTTGCCTGGGATGATTATGTGGGTTGGATTAGTAACAAGCAATACAATGCACTCACCGAAACTCAGTTTAATGAGTTAAACAACACACCTCCTGCTATGGTGGCCGATATTGCGCATGTTGTTGTGCATCAACTTACCAAAGAAACAATAGCAGTGGTAATGGGCAGCGTGTTACCACATTATAGCAATCACTCATTTTTTTTAGCAAAAGAAGCATACAAATATGAAGGCTCTTTGCAAGGCACTGTGTCAAAAAATGTGCGCCATGCGGTTATAGAAGCTGGCTATTTGTATTTAAATAGTCCGTATTTATGGGGCGGCAAATCTCCTTTTGGGATCGATTGTAGTGGTTTTACACAAATGGTTTACAAACTTTGCGGTTTAAAAATTTTACGAGATGCTTGGCAACAAGCCCAAATGGGCACTCCTTTGAGTTTTATTGAAGAAGCATTGCCAGGCGATTTAGCATTTTTTGATAACGAAGAAGGAAAAATTATTCATGTAGGCATTGTTTTAAAGAACAACAAAATTATTCATGCTAGCGGCAGTGTGCGTATTGATAAGCTCGATCATCAGGGCATTTATAACGAAACAACCAAAAGTTACACCCACAATTTAAGAGTTATAAAAAGTATCATTGCCGACTAAAAGCAACACCCCTATGCGCCAACTATTTTTACTTCAGTTTATTTTTTTAAGTTCTTTTTCTTTATGCACAGCCCAGGGTTTGCAAAAAGGTTTTGATAAAAATGAGTATGTTAAACTCATGTACCTTTCGGCAAGGCAATTAGATACCCCATGGGTAAACCCTAAGTTTCCTATTCCTGAGGGTTACCAGTTAATATACCGCAGTGCAGTGGTAGGGCTCGATAATCGTTGGGATTTGTGGTTAGGAAAAGATAACATTGCTGTTATAAGTTTAAGAGGAACAACCAAAAATAGCATCAGTTGGTTAGAAAATTTTTATGCGGCTATGCTTCCTGCAAAGGGAAGTATTCAAATAAACAATAAACATACTTTTAATTATAAGTTGGCCGAAAATCCGCATGCAGCTGTGCATGCAGGATGGCTTATAGGTGTGGGTTGTTTGTCGCAAAGCATTGTACCTAAAATAGATTCTTTATACAAAACTGGCATTAAACAGTTTTTAATTATTGGTCATAGTCAAGGTGGTGCGCTTGCCTATTTGTTAACGGCCCATTTGCATTATCTGCAAAAAGATGGAAATTTGCCTGCCGATTTATTTTTAAAAACCTATTGCAGCGCTGCGCCTAAGCCAGGTAATTTGTATTTTGCCTATGATTATGAAAGCTATACGCAACAGGGTTTAGCCTACAATGTAGTAAATGCAGATGATTGGGTTCCTGAGGGCCCAGCAAGCATTCAAACTATTAGAGACTTTAATGAAGTTAATCCCTATACCGATGCTAAAAGCACCATAAAAAAACAAAAATTTGCCTTAAAAGTTGTGATGCGTATTGTGTATAAAAATTTAGTAAAACCAACCAACAGAGCGCAAAGAAAAAATCAAAAATATTTAGGCACAAAAACTACTAAAATGGTTAAAAAAACCTTGCCAGAATTAAAGGTGCCACCATTTGTTAAAACCAGTAATTATGTAAGGGCCGGAGATTTTATTACCTTGCAAGGTGATGCCCAATATTATCAATTATTTCCTTTAGATAAAGATAAAGTATTTTTGCATCATATGTGGGATTCCTATTTGTATTTGATAGATCGTTGGCATGAGTAGTTTTTTTAATAACAGTTTATGAAAGCCAGAATTTTATTAGTTGAAGACGAAGAGAATTTGCGCAGTACCATTGCGTTAAACCTCGAATTAGAAGGCTATGATGTGCAATGTGCAGTAAATGGTAAAGAGGCATTGCATCTGTTTAAATACCATCGTTTTGATATAGTAGTACTTGATATTATGTTGCCCGAAATAAATGGATTAGATGTTTGCCGCGAGATGCGTAAGGAAAACAGAAATTTATTTATTCTTTTTCTATCGGCTCGCAGCATGGGTTCTGAGCGTATCGAGGGCTTGAAGGCTGGTGCAGATGATTATTTATCAAAGCCGTTTAATTTAGAAGAGTTATTGTTGCGCATCGAAATTTTATTGAAACGCAAGCCACAAGTGGCAGGTTCAAACAATGTAAATTCAATAACAATTAATGGTAGAAATATTAATTTCGATACCTATCAATTTACCACTAATAACGGTCATATTGAATCGTTAAGCAAGAAAGAAACATTATTGCTGAAACTATTGATAGAAAAGAAAAACCAAGTGGTTTCGAGAGATGAAATATTGGAGCAGGTTTGGGGGTACGAAACCTTTCCAACGGGTCGCACCATTGATAATTTTATACTCGCTTTTAGAAAGTATTTCGAAACAGATCCATCTAAGCCAAAACATTTTATTTCGGTAAGAGGCGTAGGTTATAAATTTTCGAGTGAGTAGTATTGATGATTTAACGTATTGTAATAGCTATTTATTTAGTTGATTTTAAAATAACAATTAGTCCTCAATTTTACTACTTATAGCATACAAAACATCAGGACAAAAATCAATTTCATTATTCCAGTTAAGTGTGCCGTAGCTATCAAGTTTAACTGTTTTAAAATAGGATTCGCTATTAAGTTTATTTAAAATTGAAGCTTTGTTTGTAGCAAAACTTTTTACTGTTTTTTCGAGATTAATACTGCGAATTTCATTGGTGTTAAATTTGCAAATTACTGTGTATTTGCTTACATTCAATATTTCTTTTATAGTGTGTATCATTTATTTTAATGGTTCAATTTTTTTCCAAGAAGGTTGATCGCTGTTTAAATTAATAAAATTATTCTCCAATTCAGTTTCATGTATAATGGCCCATGCTTGCACAAGTTTCAATTGTTTAGCAGGTAATTCACCTTCTATAATTTCTTGTGTTTTAATATTAATAATTGCTTTGAAACCACTATACTCAATATGGAAATGAGGTGGCGAATGGTCAAGAAAAAACATTTTTATTATTATTCCAAAAAATCTGCTTATTTATGGCACATTTATTATTGTATGATTGCAAAACTACAAATTTAAAATCCTTAATTTAAAATGGATTTATAAAAAACTAATTATTGGGTATTCTTTTCACATTATTTTCTATCTTTACTTTTCAAAAATTACTCCATGAAAAAAAAATTACTCCTTTTAAGTTTCCTAGCAATTACCACAATAGCTTGGGCACAAATTACAATTACTGGCTCCGATTTACCCTCTGTTAGCGGTGTTTATATTAGAGACAATGCAAGCAATACCAATATTATAGATCTAAATGTTACTGGTGCAAACACCACATGGGATTACTCAGCACTAACAAGTAGTGGTTTAGATACCATTGATTATGTACCCGTATCGTCTACCAATTTTGCTTATCAATTGTATTTCAACAATCCATTTTCATCTGATTATGATTCAGATTTAGCCATCGATGGTGTTGATTTTCCATCTATACCACTGGTGCCAATTACAATTACTAATGTGGTAAATTATTTTAAAATAGCCAACAATGATGGTTATTATCAAACAGGTTTTGGCGCCTCTATTAGCGGCATTCCTGCCTCTGTAAAATATGATCCAAGAGATAAAGTGTTGCCATTGCCTTGTACATTTGGGTTAACGCAAGACAATCAATTTGAATGGTTTTTTCAGGTTCCTTCAATAGGAGGTTACGGACAACGAAAAACAAGAACAGTTGAGGTTGATGGTTGGGGAACTTTGAGCTTACCTAATGGTGGAACCTATAACGCATTGCGTGTTAAATCAACTATTGAAGGTATTGATACTGTATTTATCAATCAGTTTAATTTTGGCATTGCCATACCTTCTACTCAAACAGAATATAGATGGTATGCACAGGGCGAAGGAGAGCCTATTTTATCTGTTAATGAAGGAATCACTGGCACTAACGCAAATTACAAACATCACGATCCAGCTGGAATTATAGCTAACAGTATGCTTAAAAATGCACTTGATTTATATCCAAATCCCACAACAGAGTTGGCACATATAAAGTATTACACGCCGGTGCAAGGAGCGCTTACCATTTTATTGTTAGATGTAACTGGCAAAGTTGTTTTAATGCAAAGTGAACAAAGTTTAGCAGCCACCAATAATAGCTATCAGTTAAATGTAAATCAATTGCCAGCAGGTTTTTATACTTTACAAATTAGTCAACAAGGCAGTATTGCGGCAGCTAAATTGGTAATTAAATAATTTTGCGATGAAGAATAGCATTTTGCTGCTTTTGCTGTTGATTCCATTTTTTGTTTGCGCTCAAAAAAAGTTAGATAAGTCTGATTTAGATTTATTAAGGAACTACATGTCGGGCTCATTTACAAGTGAACAACAATCAAAAAATGATTCCGATTTTTTTGATATTCACTTACAAATGAAACCCATTTGGGAAGAGCGTAAAGATGGTTTTTGGTTGTATGTGGAACAGGCCATTGTAAGTGCCTTAGAGAAACCATATCGTCAAAGAATTTATCATGTAAATTTATTGAACGACACAACCATTATTAGCGAAGTATTTGAAATGAAAAGCCCTATGCGTTTTGCGGGCGCCTATAAAAATGTAGCAGTTTTAAATTCATTAACTCTAGATTCGTTAGAAGCAAGAGCAGGTTGCGGTATTTTACTGCATGCGCGTAGCAATGGTACTTTTGTAGGAAGCACAAAAAATCAGGATTGTTTAAGTTCGCTGCGCGGGGCCAGTTATGCTACTTCCGAAGTTGTTATTCATAAACAGTTATTAGTATCATGGGATCGAGGATGGGATGCCACAGGCAAGCAAGTTTGGGGTGCGGTTAAATCCGGCTATCAGTTTGTTAAGCTTGTAGATTGAATTTATTTATATGATGCTAAGCAAAAATAAAGTTTCTGAAATAACAGCACTTCATCAAAAAAAACACCGTCAAAGCGCGGGTTTATTTATTGTAGAAGGCGAAAAAATGGTAGATGAGCTTTTGGCATCAACATGGCAAATTGTTGATTTATTTGCCACAGCAGATTTATTCGAAAAGTATCATGCGCTTGATAAAAGAGTGCAGTTGGCTGATTCGCATTTGTTTTCAAAAATATCCACTTTAAAAACTCCTGCCGGAATTTTAGCAATAGCAAAGCAAGCCGCCAATGATTTTAGCTTTGAAGATATTAAAAACAAATTTACTTTATGTTTAGATGGTTTGCGCGATCCCGGAAATTTGGGTACAATTATTCGCATTGCCGACTGGTTTGGCATATCAACTATTGTATGTTCAGAGGACACTGTGGATGTATATAACTCTAAAACGATACAAGCAACAATGGGTTCATTTATGCGTGTTAAAGTTGTTTATACGCCATTAGTGCCTTTTTTAATAAATGCCAAGGCGCAAGATTTACCCTTATTTGGCGCTGTTTTAAATGGTGAAAATGTTTATAATAAGAAAGGTGTTACAAAAGGCATTATAGTAATGGGCAGCGAGTCGCATGGTTTGAGTGCCCATGTTTTGGCTTGTATTGATGAACCAATTACGATTCCTTCAAAGCTTTTACAATTATCATCATCAGCAGAGCAAGGGCAAAGTATTGATTCATTGAATGTGGCAATTGCTACTTCGGTAATTTGTGCTGTTTTTGCTAAATAGCCTAGGCAAAGCATTGGCTTTATTGTTTCATTTTAAATGTATCAGCACTAATGAGCGCGAGTTTAAACTAAAGCATGCGCAAGGGACATGAGCGATATCCTTTTTTGCGAAAAATGCTAAATTTAAAAGAGTTTGTTTTTATTGAGGTGTAAATTATGTGATGGCACTTGCAAAAAAGATAAAGCGGTTGGCCCGGTTGCTGCTGCCAACCCGAACCCTCGAGTTGGCAGCAGAAATGCGCCCAAAAAAGAAATAGCTGCCTAAGCCAAGTGAAAAAACTGAAAACTGGCGCGAGTTTTCAAACTCGTGCCCCTCAATCACCCAACTGGCGCGAGTTTTCAAACTCGTGCCCCCTCAATCATTGCCCCTCAATCATTCCTTCTCCGTTTTTGTGTTGCATATAAGTTTTATTGTTTGGGCGCTACCCTCCGCCCGTCCCAAGAAATGGAACGAGCGGAGGGTCGGGTTTTTTGCTTGTATCTTTTTAGCGCTTGCTTTGGGCAAGCACAAAAAAGGATACCGCTCCAACCCCTAGCACAGTAAATCCAACTAACTAAAAAATAAATTACACATCATTATTATTTGTTTTTGTATTTTTTTATTCCTAAAATGGTAAAATCATTTCTGACTTAATTTTAGTCAATACAAATGATTAATTTAAGTAAAAGTTCTTAATTTTAAATAAATACAAATGAAAAACATTTTAAACTTTTTAATTGCATTCATTATAATTACCAGTGTTGCCTGCCAAAAAGAAAACAAATTTACAATGACTGTTATTCGCGATTGTACGGGTACCTATTTACAACATGATGGAAAAGATTACCGTGTATGTAATTTAGAAAAAGTGCAAAATTTTGTTGATGGAGCCAAAGTAACTGCCAGTTATAAAAGGTTAAACGAGTGCAAAGGTGAGGGCATAAATCAAATTGTTTGTTTAATGTATCATCAACATGAAGGTTGGGTAGAGGTTACCACAATCAACTAAATTATTTAATATTAAAAATTTGCAATCATGTGGAAGGCGCTAGCATTAAAGCATAAGGGAGAAAAGCGTATAGCTATTTATTTTGAATATAATCAGGAACTGGTTAAGCGTTTAAGGAAGTTAGAAGATGTGCGCTGGAGCCAAACGCTAAAGGCCTGGCATTTGCCCGACAATGAAGAAAATCGTACTCGCTTTAAATTGGAGCAGGCAAAAAGTTTAACAGATATTCATCATAAAAAAATAGCCAATTTTAAGCGTTGGTTGGAGGCTAAAAGATATAGTGCAAATACCATAAAAACATATTCGGAGGTATTGAGTACTTTTTTGTTATACTATTGTGATAAGCCGGTTGAAGAAATTACGAATAATGACATTAGTAATTTTAATAATGATTATATTTTAAACAATAAGTTATCGATTTCATATCAAAATCAGTTTGTTAACTCGGTGAAATTATTTTTTAGGGTAGTACAAGAAACAAAGATAGATGTAGAGTTAATATTTAGGCCGCGCAGGGCCAAGAAGCTTCCGAATGTGCTTAGTATGGAGGAGGTAAAGTTAATTTTGGAGTCAACTAAGAATTTGAAACATAAAACCATGTTAAGTTTA
The DNA here is from genome assembly GCA_903831265.1 of uncultured Bacteroidota bacterium. GTDB lineage: Bacteria > Bacteroidota > Bacteroidia > UBA4408 > UBA4408 > CAIKXD01. Next base: position 895 of record CAIKXD010000155.1, on the reverse strand, counting down.
ATATATGCCTGTGGATTACGTAGTGGAGAGTTATTAAATTTGATGCCCGAGCATATAGATAGTAATAGGGGAGTATTAATAATAAAGCAAGCCAAGGGGATGAAAGACAGGATAGCACCTTTGGGTAAGAGTTTGATTGAGATGCTGCGCGTATATTATAAAACTTTTAAGCCCAAGCGTTATTTGTTTGAGGGCATGCAGGAGGGCGAGGCCTATGATGCAAGGAGTTTGCAGCAGGTATTAAAACATAGTTTAGGGAGGACTAGCATAAGTAAGCCCGTAACATTGCATTGGTTGCGCCACAGTTATGCTACTCATTTATTGGAGAATGGTACAGATTTGCGATACATTCAGGAAATTTTGGGACATAGGAGTAGCAGGACCACGGAGATTTACACCCATGTAAGTACAAAGAGCATACAAAAGATAATATCGCCCTATGATAGGTTGTAGAAAAAGATGGTAATTTTGAAAAAAAATAAATGTTTAGGGACATTAGTTTACAGAAAAAAATGATAATTTTGACAAAAAATAACCGTGTACCCACTAGCGCATATCCACCCCCTTTCCGCCCAAGAGCGAAACATATCAGCGCCTATAAGTTAGTTATGGGCAAGTTGTGTGCTCTGAATTAATGACAAATGAAAGTTTGAAATTGAATGTTGTAAATAAGATGATGGTAGGTCCATCGTTATCGTTTTACAGGAAATGATAACAAACCACCCCTCGGTGCTAAACGGGTAACTGTGCGGTATTGAACGGAAAGGGGAAAAGGCACAGTTGAATGTGTCAGGTATGAATAGAAAAGATTAATGTACAATGAACCTCTTATGAAATGTCGAAAAAACGGTAACTCTGTCAAAACTATTGGAGGCTTGCGCAATAGGATGAGTGT
>CAIKXD010000154.1 GCA_903831265.1 uncultured Bacteroidota bacterium | reverse complement strand
TAATGGGTTGTCATTATTACCATCCTTTTGCTTGCTTTCATCATCATCAATTGCTATATCTATTGTTTGTTTATATAAATCTATAAACCATTCTGCATCTTTTTTTGCCAGAGCTTCGAAATGAGCTGTGATTTTTAATTTTCTTCTCTGTTCCAAGAATAATTGTTCAATTCTATTCATATATTTTTAAGTTTTATGAAATTAAGATTAATAGATAATTATTGATATTTTACTTTCACAGGCAAGCTAGATCCAAAAAGAGTTGTCAATTTCTGTGTTGCCATAATAGTAAATTTTATTTTTTAGATATATCAAATCTAAAAATAAGTCAACAGATAAAAAAAAGTTTTCTATAAATTGTTCTGATAAAACAATGTAGCACTTTTATTTAAAATGTAAAGCAAATCTTTAATTCCTAAAAATCTCTTGACAGTATATACTTCTTAAAATTTAATGTAATACACTCCATTACAAATTCTTTATTTAAGGCAGGTTCTTTTTCGAAATCAATATTATCGTGTACCCAGTCATAATATTCTAATTATGTAACTTCGTTATCATTTTCTATATTTTTAAATATTGCAGCATACTGCTTTTTTGCATTATAAGATTTTGTATAACTTAACGCTAACATCGGTTCAGCATTGTTTGGATTTCTAATGTATTGCATGTGTATATAAAAAGGCTTTTCATGGTTCAATTGTATCATCAATTCAATTCTGCCTCTGGTATCATATTTTTGAGATAAAATTACCTTTGTAGAAACATCAGTAAGTCCATCAAATTCTTTTGTGTATTCCTTGCACCAGCATTGCAAGTCCTTGTTCCATATTTCATAAGGAAAGAATTTCAATTGACGCATAAAATCTTGTAATTCATTTTTCCAGGTTTCCATAGTTTTTGTTTTTTAAGGTTTATAATGTTTTAAATCTGTAATTATTACTCTTCAGTATTAATAAACTGAAAACATCAATTTTTGTGACAATGAACTCATTTATTAATAAAAACTTTTTCAAGTTTCTATTTTCAACGATTTACTGTAATGAAAAAAACATTCAAATAATATTTTTTTGAAATATTGTAACAAATTGAGAGGTGTTAGCTTTTAATATATAAATCTTTAAAAATTACCATTCTATCAAATATCAAAACTGCATGAGCTTGTAACATTTAAGTTCAGATAGCTAAAAAATAACCTTCCCTTGTTTAGGTTTTCTATATATATACAACACCGATTTTAATTAATTAATATTAATACTTTAAAGCCCTAAATATCATCAGCAACCCCAGAAATCAGTAAGAAACAATCAATTGGTCAGCAAAAAATGTCCTTTATCTAAAAAGGAATTTAATAGTCCTTATTCACTCTACACTTTATTGCAAAACTTGAGCCTATGCCTTTTTGAAAAAATTCAATTAAATCAGGTCTTTACAAAGAATGATGATGCAATGAAACAGTTGAATTTGTTCGATTGACAGTTGGATACTCGTGATTGTAAGTGTAATCGGTATAAGTATGGAATTGATTGTAGAATCCCTGGTCAGCAACAAGAAAAAAATATTAAACCTTTAAAATTAAATAAATCAAAATCTAATCAATCATTAAATAAAAAGCAACATGTCAAACTGGAAACAAAACCTTCAAAATTTATTACAAATGCACGGAAACTATCCTCAAAAACAATGGTACGACAACCTCTCAAACTGGGCACGTACATGGGCAAAAAACACTCAGCAAAGTGGCTACAAGACGCATGTAAGCTCCGGCTACCCTTATAAGGTAGTGATTACTGCCAAGAAGTATGGCATGGACACCACCTCTTTCATCTGCGAGTTGCAGTACAAAATTACTGACAATAACCAACCGTCCTTATCTGTAAAAAGCGTGAAGGATTTTAAATTCGAATCCTACATTAAAGCTTGCACGAGCACAGAGGAAAGCGGTGAAGATTTGGTGATGCAATATTACATTTGGGATGAATTTGAGCTCGATGGCGGGGAGGAAATTTTTGCCGAGGGCTTTGTGACGGAAACCATTAGGCTGGCTTTCAAAAGATATCTGGAGTTCAGGAGTTCTTCAGCCAACGGCATCAGTTATTAAACAACAAAGATTGTGGTAAAAAAATTAAAAACTTAACACGCAAAAACAATGCAACAAGTGGTCAAGAAAAAACAGAACGGGAACTATGTTTAAACATGGTTAAAGCTGCTCAAAGAGAGGAAGCAAAGCCTGTCCGCTTTTACGATGGGCTTCTTCTTTCGCGTGGGGTTGTATCGCAAAAACATAAAAGTCCGAAGCATGATAATGCTTGGTTGGCATATGCATAAATTTTAAATCAATCCATTATGATTCACACAGAAAAAAACGTTTTTAAAAATCTTCTCAGTTGGTCGCAGAGCTGGGCCGAAATACTGGAACAGTATGGGTTTGATACCATCATTTCGAGTCACTATCCCAAGCAGGTGCTTATACAGGCGATACCCAAAACGATGGTAACGCAGTCGTTTATTTGCGAGTTGCAATACAAAAAGGATGTGGCAAACACTACTTTTTTAAGTGTCAGCAGTGTGAGCAAGTTAAATCACGGTGCCTACATCAAAGCTATACTAAAGGAACCTCAAATTACCGGTGATATGATATGGCCGTTTTATTTGTGGGATCATTACGACCTTTACGATGCCGACATATTTGATGAAAATACAGTAATGGAAACGCTAAGAATTATTTTTGAAATTTACTTTAGGCGCACCTATGGTGTGGCTTAATGGGCTCGGATGGGACGTTTCGAAAATGTTTTTTTTATGAGCAAAGAATGCCGACTGCAACCTTGCGCTTGTTTGTGTTTGCTCCTGAACAACAGCATTGAGAATCTGAACTGCCACTTGCGTCGGTGGAAGCGGGTGGCTTGGCTTATTATTTTTCAATACTTCCATTGAGGGGTCTTGTGGTCATTTATCATACTAATTTAGTATTACAAAACTTTGCGTATAATGAGTCTTTTGAGTTTGGTTCTGTATTTGTTTATGGAATAAATACTTGAATACAATCAGCTTGTTCATTTTACATGAAGTGTGTTTGATTTAATGATGTCTTTTAAAGCTAATAGGCTTTTTGCCGGGGATTTTAACTCTTTAATTCATAACAATAAAGAATATATTGTTAAAAAATAATACTATCACCTCCAATTTGTGATCTTATCGAATTAGAATTAAAGGTTATAAAAACATTTGTTATGGATTCTATAGGCCAATTAGTTTTTCACTTTTTACAGGAATTTCTCTCTGGATGCAACTTGTTAAGCAACTAAGGGGCAAGAACACCAAAATCTATATTTACTGCGTATTCATCATAGCCGGGTATATTGCTTACCCTTTTAATCACTGAAATTCCTACAATATCTGGAAATTTTGGATTGTCCCCAGTCAACATAATTTCTTTGTGCTTTGGAGATCCGTCAAAAGATCTAATAATACTTTTAGCAATTTCTGTTAGAGATAATCCAGATTTAACTGGCATAAAAGGTATACTAATTTCTCCCCAGATATTTTTATCTGGCGCCATTGCAGCTCTTTGGTCAAAATTTTTCTCTGTAAATCCCTTAATATCAAATTGCTCGTCATGAGGTAATTTATCATTATGAACCGAATGATTTACTTTTGAGCATTCTAAAAGATAGTTTACATGATATAAAGCAATACTGGAAACAGTGCTATCAATTTTAACAGGGTTTAAACCGTGTTGTTTACGGTAGATATTCAATTGATGTAAAACTTCTTTTTCTAAAACGGTTTGAGAATATAAATTTCCAATTGAAGATGAAATTAAAACCAGTATTGCAATTAAACTTTTCATTTTCCTTGATTTTATGTAACAAAAGAATATAAACTAATACTAGAAAAAAATGTTTTCAAAGAAATTTCTGTATTTTTTTATGAATCAAGGTAAACTGCCCAATGACCATATACATTAGCATAATTTTTCATGAATTATGCATTACGAGGTTTCAAATATTTTTCATTTTCTTCCAAGGTTCTTCGGGTTTTTTATGTCTATTATTTATTCCATTTTTCTATTCTTTTGTGGCATTCATCCATAGGTAGCCAAGTATTTATTTTCATTAATTCTGTTAACTTTTCAATTGCTTTTTTAGGCTTAATTAATTTCTCCGATATCATGCTTTCAAACACCCATAGTATTCCATGCACTTCAAAACCTTTTTCCTTTGCTTCTTTTCTTAATCTATTATCGCTTGTTAAAATAGTAGCTTTTAGTTCATACGCATAAGCATACACCGACACATCTTGTATCGTAAGTTTGCTTGACCTTATTTCTTTAGCTTTTAAATTTTCTAATTCTTTTTCATCTAATTTTTTTATGGTTAGTTTTTTACTGGCAACTTGTTTCTCAAGACCTAATTTTTGCTCAAAATCCAATTCATTCATAACAAGATTGGTCGTATGCAAATCCAAATTTAATTTAAAGAACATATCAATTAAATCTATCTCAAAGAGATCAATAAATATATTTGCATCATTTACTGCAATTGCCATAATCTATACTACCACAAATGTTTTTCTAAACTGAGATAAGCTCTGATTATTAAGCGATGCTGCTTTGCTTAGAGAAATAACTTCCTCGGCAGCTGCTCTATAAAGCAATTGTTGAAAGCGTAAAGATTTTTCAGTGCCAGTATATTCACCGGGTTCATTTTTGCGGTAGCCAAGCATATTAAAATTAATACTAAAGCTCTTGTAAACATGTTCATTAATTATATTAAGGTTTTTAGCCCTTGCCATGATCGCCTGAATAGATATACCATAGTAAGATTTAATATGCTTAAGTTCTTCTAAAGAGATATGATTTCTTTTTATAGTAAATTCTTCAATAAAACTTTTCTTAGGAATTAAGAAAGCACCAGCAAACGCATGGCACATTTTTTCCATTTCTTTTTCTTCAATTGAGTCATCAAATTTCAAAACAATATGCGCTAATTCATGCAGGGTAGTAAATCGCCTTCTTACAACATCAAACGATTTATTGATAACAATAATAGGGATGCCGTTTACACGGGCAGATAAGCCATCAAAACTAACAGGAGCTTCAATCTCAAAAACTTTTATATGCTTGTCTTCAAGCATCTCGATAACATTTACAATTGGGTTCAAGCCTAATTCCCAGGCATGTCTTAAATCAAAAGCATAAGCCTCAACATCATCACTATTTTTTACTTTATTTTTTTTAAGAGGCTGTTCAAAATCACTTTTTATGTCTAACAATTTCTCCAGTTCAAAATATCGCTCCAAAAAATCAATAGTTTTTTCTTTAATTATTTCCTCTTCGGTTTTAGAAAGCTTTACCTTTTTTCTAAACTCTATTCCCTCGAGTTTAACTTTAGTTTCTCTAAAAAAATAATCAATAGTAACTCCTAAAATATTTGCTATTTTAATAAGAAGTTCACTGTCTGGCTTCATCACATTTTGTTCATATTTATTTAAGGACTGTTTGGTTACCGCTTTATCTAATTTGTCAGATAATTGCTGCAAAGACATTCCCGCCATTTTTCGAGCAGAAGCTAATCTTATTCCAAATTGATTTTCCATAATATATTTATATTGTTGACAAAAGTACAATAAATATACCTATTGTCAACATTGCGCATGAAATAATATTTCAGATTAAAGTCACTAAAACGACACTTTAAGTATTAATCTTCTTAATATCATTGCGATATAACTAATTTTTCTACCCTATATTATTTGCTTTGCTGGCATTAATAAGTCTTCAATCACAAAAAAGGCCGCTAATGTCCCATAAGCAGCGGGCATTCCAAAATATAAAATGCGTTGCAAGTACCCTATATCATCAGCTAATCATTACATTAGCTAATCAGCTAATTATATTGGCCATTATCTTTCCATAATCATTCCTCCATCCCAAAAAAAATATTTTTAATATTTGTTGCAAGCAAACGCTTTTGTGGTTTATCTTTGCAATGTTATTACTTAAAGCACTCCCCATTCTTACATTTAAATTAGCATGAACTACGGTGGCAACAAGCCCTTGCAGCCTTTTATTATTATTTTTATCTGCGTGTGTTTTCTTGCAATTTTAAGCGCAACAGATGGCTATTTTGTTGGCTATCACAAAAACTTAAAGCATTTAAACCTTTTAGCTGAGGTTACTAAAACGCTGCCCGTTAAGCTAAAGGTTGCTAAAAAAAACAATATTAACACTACCTATAAAGATACCAACCAATTTGTTGCAGTGCAAAGAGCAGTTGATTCATTAACCATTGTTGATTACGCAAGTAGCACTAATCAAGGAATGGCTCAGTTTTTTGAAGCATTAAAAAACATTAAAACTAAAAAGAAAGTGCGCATAGCTTGGTTTGGTGATAGTATGGTAGAAGGTGATTTGATTACACAAGATTTACGCTATTTATTACAAAAACAATTTGGCGGAGCAGGCGTAGGCATTGTGCCTATAACGGCTGTAACTGCTGGTTTTAGACAAACGGTTAAACACACTTTTTCTGAAAATTGGACAAACAAAAACTTATTGGATCCTACATCAGCAGCTGATATGCTTGGAATTACAGGTTTTGTATTTAAGCCTCAATTAAACTCCAAAATTGATACTAATAATTTTAATAGCAATAGCCTGAGTTGGGTAAAATACAAAGGAAGTCGTCAAAAAGGTTTAGATCAGTTTTACAAAGCACGCTTGTTTTATGGGCAAACAGAAAGTAGCAGTTTAGTTAACGTAGAAGTAAATAATGGTCAAAAAATCAATATTACATTAGACGGTAAAAAAAATGTGAATGCAATTGATTATAGCTCCTCAACGCCATTTAATGAAATAAAATTTACTTTTTTAAACCACGATAAATTGCCTGTATATGCAGTAAGTTTAGAAAGCGATACAGGTGTAATTGTAGATAATCTTTCTTTCAGAGGCAACTCGGGTTTACCTCTTACTAAAATTCCAGAGAATATATTGCAAGGTTTTGATGAGCAGAACAAATACGATTTAATTATTTTACAATATGGAATGAATGCTGTAAGTCCAACTGCTAAAGATTATCATTGGTATCATCAAGGGTTAAACCGAATGGTAAAACATATTCAAAGGAGTTTCCCCAATGCAGCTATTTTATTTGTAGGCGTTCCTGATAAAGGTTTTAAGCAAGATGGGCAATACATTACCAATCCGGGTGTGCCATTTGTGGTAGAAACCGAAAAACAAGTGGCCGAAGAAAATGGTATTGCCTTTTGGAATTTATTTGAAGCGATGGGTGGTTTTAACTCAATGGTAAAATGGGCCGATGCCGATACATCTTTAGCGAATAAAGATTATACCCATTTTAATTTTAGAGGCGCTTCAAAAGTAGGGCGCATGTTGTACAAAGAACTCGATAAAGAGTATAAAGATTATTTAAAGGCAAGTGCAAGCGTAAAAGCATCTATTCCCAATTAAATTTATGTACAATATTATTTACCGAAGTGTAGCTTTATTTTTTATTTTATGTGTGCAAATTGATGCTATTGCTCAGTTGAGTAATGTTAACGATAGCATTAAGCGGCAATATAAATTTATCAGTACCGAAAAAAACAAATTAGAAGGAGATACTGCTTCTCTAGTGCATTTTTTTGATAAACTATCACAATTAGAGCAATCTAAAGATAAAAAGGTGGTTGTAGTGCATATTGGTGATTCGCATTTACAGGCCGATCATTATCCGGGTGTAGTGCGTGTTAACCTTCAAAAGCATTTTGGCAACGCGGGTAGAGGGCTTGTTGCCCCATTTAAAGTAGGAAGAACAAATGAGCCTAGCAATTATAAATCCAGCAGTAACACTAAGTGGCGTGCTCGAAGAATTGTAAATGAAAAAGATTCTTTACCAATTGGCATCAGTGGCTTAAGTATAAAAAACGATGATACAAAAAGTAATTTAATGATTACAACGCTTAACAAGGAGGGCCTTGATTATAGCTTTAGTAAGATTACACTTTTTCATCAAAAGGGATTTCAGCATTATAATTTTATTTTATGCGATAGCTCATCATGTTTTCAGGCCTCAATTGATGCAAAAAAAGATACGCTCGAAGAATTTACAACGGTATATGTTAAACCTGCCAATTGTGTTATTTTTAATATCGATCATCTTGATACTTTAACACGTAAAACTGCGCTTATTTATGGTTTGCTTTTAGAAAATGAGCAGCCTGGTGTATTATACAACAACATCGGTATCAATGGTGCTGAGTATAGGCATTATAATAAAAATGTAAAATTACAATCACAAATGTCGTTGCTTAACCCCGACCTTATTATTATTTCTTTAGGAACAAATGAGGCTTACGCACCAAGATATAGCAATGCTGATTTTTATAAACAGGTAGATTCATTAATTGTAAGCCTCAAAGCTAAAAATCCTGAAGCTGCTTTTATTATTACTACTCCTGGCGACAGCAATAAAAAAAGAAAGTATAAAAATCCTAATAACTTAAAAGCAACAAATGTGCTCATTGATTATTGCAATCAACATGGTTTAGCCTATTGGAATTGGTTCAACATTATGGGTGGAACGGGCGTAATTAATAAGTGGGCATTAAAAGGTCTCACCTCTAAAGATAAATTGCACTTAAGTCGTAAAGGCTACGAATTGCAGGGTTTATTGCTGCACTCTGCTATTTTAAATGCTTACCAACATTATAAAATTTCTAAATCAATAAAACCATAATAAAGCATGAATCTGCCTGCAATTGATGGAGATAAAATGCTCCAGCTTTTAGCCTATAATGCAAAGGAACCACTGCTGTTTAACAGTGGCGTTTTTTTGTTGCTGTTTTTGTGTTTTATGTTTTTTTATGGCTTGCTGCAACATCATGTAATTGCACGTATGGTTTACATTACATCGTTCTCTATTTATTTTTATTACATGAGCAGCGGTTGGTATTTTATTTTAATGATGGCAGCAGCTTTATTGGCTCACTTTTTAGCACTTAAAATATATGTATCGCGTAAAAGAACACAACGAAAGTTTTTGTTGATAGTCAGTTTAGTGCTGTTTTTGGGACTTTTGGCATATTTTAAATACACCAATTTTATTATTGATATCATCAATAATTTTAGTGTAAACAAAATTCCTTTTCAATCTATTTTTTTACCCTTGGGAATTTCTTTTTATACGTTTGAACTAATAAGTTATACGGTTGATGTTTACAAGCGTAAATTTAAACCTGTTAAACATATTTTAGATTTTAGTTTTTATATTTCATTTTTTCCGCACCTTGTAGCTGGACCTATTGTAAGGCCAAATGAGTTGATGCCTCAGATAAGAAGTAAAATTTTAATCGATAAAGAACATATTGGAAAGGGCATCTTTTTTATTTTGTCGGGCTTGCTAAAAAAGGCCATCATTTCTGATTATATTGGGGTTAATTTTGTGGACAGAATTTTCGACAACCCTACACTATATTCTGGAGTCGAAAATTTAATGGGCGTATACGGATACACCTTGCAAATTTATTGCGACTTTTCGGGCTACAGCGATATGGCGGTTGGCATTGCCTTATTGATGGGTTTTCATTTGCCACTGAATTTTAATGCACCTTATCAAAGTACCAATATTACAGAGTTTTGGAGGCGGTGGCATATCTCATTAAGTTCATGGCTGCGCGATTATTTGTATATACCATTAGGTGGCAACAAAGTGGGTAAAATACGGCAGTATTTAAATTTAATGATAACCATGTTACTTGGTGGTTTGTGGCATGGTGCTTCCTTTAAATTTATTGTTTGGGGTGGTATGCACGGCATTGCCTTAGCACTCGATAAAGCAAAAGATGAATTGCTTAAAAAGTTTAATATTGCTAAGCCTAAAAATCTATTTTATAAAATTGGCGGTTGGTTAATCACCTTTCATTTGGTAGCATTTTGTTGGATATTTTTTAGAGCAAGTAGTTATGCTAGCGCATTGGCGCTGTTGCAGCAAATAATTAGCAATTTTAAAGGAGAATTGTTTTTGCAGCTAATTACCGGCTATCAAGGGGTTTTCTTATTGATGGCTTTGGGATATGCTATTCATTTTATTCCAGTAAAAATTGAAGATAAAATTAAAAAAGGTATTACTATTGCGCCAAGCATAGTACAAGCAGCCTTGTTGGCCTTAATGATTTATTTGGTGTATCAAACCAGAAGTGCCGAAGTGCAACCTTTTATTTATTTCCAATTTTAAAAATGCTCAAAAACTCCCAAGCCAAATAACGCAAAGTCGTACTTTACAGGATCTTGAGCATCAAAATTTCTGAGTGATGCATCTAATTCTTCAACAGCCTTCCAATCATTTTGAGTTCGTTGCAAAAGCCCCAACTTACGTGCTACACGTCCACTATGCACATCCAAAGGAATTGAAAGCAAAGAAGGTTTTATTTTTTTCCATAACCCAAAATCAACACCCGCATTGTCATTTCTGATCATCCAACGCAGGTACATGTTGATGCGTTTGGCAGCCGAATTTTCATGTGGTTTAGCAATGTGTTTGGCTGTTCTGCCTGCCAACTTTATACTGCAGAATGTTTCGCCAAAACCGCTTATAGCTTGCTTTAAATTAATATCTTTTTGATTTATATGGCTGGCAAATACAGCTTCTAATCCTCCATGATTGTTGTAAATATGTTGTATTGAATTGATGAAGTAATGCAAATCATCGGCATTGAAAGTACGATGTACAAATTTCTTTGCCTTTAATTTTTGTGCAGCTGTTTTATTGTAACTCATTACAAAATCGTAGGGCGATTGACCCATGTAATTGGCTAACTTATTACCATTTGTAATAATAGATCGCCTATTGCCCCATGATATGGTAGCAGTTATAAAACCAATAATTTCTATATCTGCCTTAAGCGTAAATAAACGTGGAATACTGATAGGATCTGTTTCAATAAATGCAGGCCGGTTATAAAAATGATACTTTTCTTCTAGAAACTCAAATAAAAGCGATTGCTCCATACATCAACATCTTATTGTTTATTCAATTTTAAAGGTGAGCAAAAATACGGTTTAATTAAGTGATATTATTGCATTAATAATTTTTATAATGATAGATTGCCTGAGTGCAAATTGGATATTTTATGCATGCTTTATAGTATCAGCTATATTGAGTTTGATACCTATTGTAGGCAAATTTTTAAATGTTTTAAACACAATGTTTCACGAAAGTGGTCATGCTGTAATGGCTTTGCTAACTGGTGGTGGTGTAATGAATATTAAACTAAGTGCCGATACCAGTGGTGCAGCACAAACTAAATCAAAGTATTGGCTAGGAAAAGTGTTAACTTCCTTTGCGGGTTATCCCTGTTCTGCGCTCACAGCGTGGCTTTTCTTTTGGCTAATACAAAAGCAAATGGTAAATTATATTTTCTACATCATTATTTCTTTGTTGCTAATTAACCTTATTTTATGGGTACGAAACACCTTTGGTATTATTTGGTTAATTGTAATGGGCGTGTTAACAGCTTCTTTTTATATGTATGCCAATAGCAAAGTTCAGTCTTACTATGCTGCGTTTTGTGCCAGTATTCTGCTTTTTCAATCTATATACTCCGCATTTACGCTTCTTATTATCTCAGTTAAAAGTTCTAATAAGGCTGGCGATGCTAAAAATTTAAGTACGTTTACTTATATTCCCTCAGTTATTTGGGCTTTGCTGTTTTTTAGTTTCTCTCTTTTTGCGGCCTACCGCATTTTATTTTTACTTCCTTGTGCCAAATTCATTTTATCTTAAATAGCGCATTGGTAATTTTTGATTTAAAATTTGTTTCACGGCATTTACCAATGTAAGATTTTAAATTATTGGAATAATTTATAAATCACATTGGTATTAAAATTCAACAGCGGAGTAAATGCTTAAGCTGTAGTGTCTTAAATGCAAAAACTTGGACACATTTTTCTAAATATTTTTTTGACTAAGCCGCTTCATTTTTCATACTAAAACCTAATTTGGATAAATATTTAAACGGAGATAGATATCCTAGTCCACCATG
>CAIKXD010000153.1 GCA_903831265.1 uncultured Bacteroidota bacterium | reverse complement strand
CCATCGTCATTAACAAGTTTTGTTATGCGTTCTATTTGTGTCTTTGCAATAACAGCAACTGATTTTGCCCACTGCTCCCAATATCCTCGTTCTCCAACTTTTTGTACCATTTTTGCAAAAATCACATTTTGCAATTGTTCAAACTGAAAGGTCATTTGGGCTTTAAATTCCTTAGACATTGATGCTCTTCCGTCCTCACCATTGAAAACAGGATTTCCATTTGTATCATAGGAAACTTCGGGTCTTCCAACTAAAATTTGCTCTGGTCTGTTTTTGTTTAATTCAATTTTATTCACTGTGGCATTAAACCTATCGTCATGTGCCCTTAGTGCATTTAATACTGTCCAAACTACTTTATACCTTTCATTATCATCTAGTGCTTTGTCTGCTTCAATACTTGTAGGTACTACAATAGGAATAATTATGTAACCATATTTTTTACCTGGGGATTTTCGCATTACTCTACCTACCGACTGTACAACATCCACTTGAGAATTCCTTGCAGATAAAAACAACACTGCATCTAATGAAGGAACATCTACACCTTCACTTAAACAGCGTACATTAGTTAATACTCTGCACTCTCTTTCCTGTGGTTCGTCTTTTAGCCAGGTAAGTAACTCACTTCGGTCCGTGGCGTTCATAGTGCCATCAACATGTCTCGATTCCACCATTTGCATTGTACCTTGTTTTTCAATTGGCAATTCAGAAATATATGTGTCGGATGCAATGTTAAATGTGTTTGTAATCTTTTTTGAAGCTGAAATGCTTTGGCAAAAAGCAACTGCCCTGCGCATGGGCTCAGGGTCTGTTTCCTTTATGATTCCTTCATCACCTAAAATTTGTTTTGACAAAGCATTAATACAACCAATCAATTTTGAGGCATCATCTGTATTAATTTCACTTTCTTTGTCCATTACCATTTTCTGTACTGCTGGTGGCACATCATTTTCATTGAGTGTAAGAATTAGAACTTTGTAATCTGTCAATAAATCTTTTTCAACTGCTTCGCCAAAGCCAATTCTATAAATTTCTTCTCCATACAAACTCACATCATCCATTGAGCATAAATAAGCATCTACCTGTTCTGCTTTGTTTTTTACTTCTTCATTGTAAAGTCTTGGAGTTGCAGTCATATAAAGGCGTTTTTTAGCCTTTATAAAATCGTTGTTATGTACTTTTGTAAATGCACTTTCATCTTCGTCAGCCAACGAAACACCTGTGGTACGGTGGGCTTCATCGCAAATGATTAAATCAAAATGAGCATATTTAGGGTTTGCCTTTTCCAATGCCATTTGTGCTTTGGCAATAACTTCAATAGATTGATAAGTTGAAAATACAACTGTTAAGCCATTGTTAGATTTTGTATCTAAAGCATTAAATTGATTAATAATACTAGCTACATTAGTGGAGGCAGGAAATGCTAAATCAATTACTGAAGATGTATCAATGTCTTCAAGTTTTTTTCTGTTTCTTGATGCTTCGGGGTCGGAACAAATACATATTGCATTTATAGGTTCTAATGCATCTGAATACCATTCATTGAGTGTCTGTCCTAATAAGGCTATTGAAGGCACTAAAAACAAAATTAATCCCGTGCCACCTGTTTCATTTTCGGCAATGCGCAGGGAGTTGAATGTTTTACCTGTTCCACAAGCCATGATAAGCTTCCCCCTTTCATTATTTTTATAATGTTCGTGGGCTTTTGTTAAGGCTTCAATTTGATGAGGTCTTAAAGTTTTTTTATTTGTTCTTGCTGCTTCGCCAGTAATATCATTTTCTAATTTTTCCCAATCAACTTGCGCATCAATCAAATGATATAGACCTAATCTAAAAGATGGTATTGTTTGATTTCTAAAAGTTTCTTCAGCATTGCTTGAAAATGGTTTTCCTGTTGTATCTATCCAAAGTCTTTGGCTAAATTTATAAGTTTTTAAATCTTCACCTTTAAATTCCCTGCCTGAAGTTGAAAAGAAAGTATCAATTGCTTTTTTGTCTATAATAGTACCTTCTGCATAACATTTACATTGTATTGCCCAATAATCTCCTTCGTTTGTTAATGCAACTAAATCAATTCCTGTATCATTCCCTCCTAAATCTTTTTTTCCAGGGAATTCGTTCCATAACCAAACCTTTTTAAAGTTATCTGCATATTTACGATCTGTAAGTAAATATGCTTTCATTAAACGTTCAAATCGTTCACCTTTATCTTTTTCAGAGAATGATATTTTACGGTATTTATCAAGTATTTTTTGAAAACTCATTTTATATTGTGCTAATTTTTAAGTAAGGACAAACATAATATTTTGTATTAAAGGTTTTAAGAAAAGTAATGCACTAATAATAAACCATGTAGAATAACAGAGAGCTATTATGTGGATGAATAACTTAAAACATACTGTGCAGTATGTTTTATCACAATTCAATTTAATTGTTGGAGTGGAACAAATAATTGCTTATTGTTTTAATCTGACTAAAATTAGGAAGCTTATACTAAATATAGAATTCATTAGGTAGAAAGAATTGGTTCAGATCATTAATGTTTGTTATTACTATTTCAGATTTTTTGTTGTTGTATTTGTCTAGGCTTCTATCAATATACATTGGAGTTTCTAGTCCTTTGAATAATGCACCTTTTAAGCGATCTAATAGTCCTTCATCATATTCGTTTTTGGGTATTTGATAGTATACTTTTTTAATTTTCTCCGAATTTTGAAATATCAATTGTTCAATATTGCGATTGAAAGATGGAAATGTATATCCAATGACTACTAAAATTTCCGTATCGGAAATTATTTCAGTTGCTTCTTCAAGAAT
>CAIKXD010000152.1 GCA_903831265.1 uncultured Bacteroidota bacterium | reverse complement strand
TCCATGTTCAACAAAAGTGCATGTAAAGTCTTTATTCAGTAAAATATGATCATTGGCTTCTTTAGCTTCTAATTGATTAACGGTGCCAAACATTTCGTAAGCAACAATTTTCCAATCTTTACACAAAGCATTTTGCACTTTAGCATCTGCAATACCATTTTGAGCATTTACAATGGTACCAAATAAAACAGCAATTAGAAGTAATTTAAATTTCATGGAATTTATTTTTTATGGGTTGAATAATTAATTTAGCACTCAAATATAATACAAAATGAATTATAAAAAATATTTAAGTCTTTTTTTACTTACGTGTGTCGTTTTTACTTTGTTAGTAAAAACTGCCCAAGCCCAAAAAATGTTTTATTCGGGCTTTGTGGTTACAAATAGTGGCGATACTGTTAAAGGAAAGATTCCTTTTGATTTAGGTACTAACAATAACTATCATGTTGTGGATGTGAAAGATGATAAAGGATTTGTTAAAAAGTTTAATGTTTGGCAAATTAAAATGTACAGCTTAAATAACGAGTTTTATTATACTAAAAAAGCTGAAAAAGGGGAGATGCAGCACCGGAACGACTTGGTTTTTATGCATCAAACTCAAATTGGTACTTATACGCTATATGAATATGAATATGTTCGTAAAATTGGTGGAGCAAGAAGTTATGAAGATGGAGGCATTGCCCCAGATGGCGAAAAAGATTTTTATATAGAAAAGAAAGATGGAGCTTTTATTTATTTTTCAAGACTAAGCTACAAAAAAGTTTTAAAAGAATTAATGCAGGATAAACCTGAATGTGCTGCTATTATTGAAGATAATGAGTTTGAATATAATAAAATTCCAGATTTGATTCGTTGTTATAATGCCAAATAATGGGACAAATTAACCTTCACTAAATTTTAAATTTTCTTAAAATAAGAAAACACGCTCGTGTTGAAAGCTTCGCTATTAAAAAGTGTGTACATCAAAATCATAATAATACCAAAGTCCACTATTCCATTTACCCATGCTATCATAAGGTGTAGAAAAATACCTGCAAAAAGCATTACGTTTTTTATCTTTTTTAACCACACCAAAATTGGGAAAAAGAGTTGAAACAAGAGCGTAAACCATGATATTGTTTTAATAACAAAAGTATTGTCTATAAAGAGATTAGTAAACAGCGGATGGCTATACATATCATTATAAAGTACGTAGTAAAATGCTGTTCCATTTAGCCATGTTTCACCTTGCATTTTATAATAGCTGGCCACCACATACAAAAATACTACTTGCAGTTTGATTGCCACTAAAGTAAAGTTGGCAAGGGCAATTTTGATGGTTCTCCAATAGCTGTTTTTTGTTCTTTTAGCATCTTCATCAATAAAAAGCAGCATAAATAAAACCATGGTAAGCAGGCTAAAACCTCCATTTTGTAAGGGTGCCGTTTTATGGTATAAGTTCATCAATAAAATGTAGGTGATTATTAAACTCAATCTTTTAAGGGGTAAAAAGAAAAAAGCAATAATGCTACATAAAATACCATAAACAAAAAGTAAGTAATATTTGCTATACTCATTACCCTCCAATAAATTTAATGGTTTTAATAAAATGTTTGAGGACTTATAATAAGGAACCATATAGTTGCCTACACCAAAATAGGCTGCTGCTATTGGTAAAAATTGTAACACATATAAAAATATAAAAACAAGTATACTGCCTCTAAAAAGCTTAATCGTATTTGCCGATTTAAACGCTGTGGTAGTGCTTTCAACCAGGTTTTTAAATTTTGCATTAATGCTATTCCCTATTTTCATTACCAGAAAGTATTGGAAGTGAAGGGAAATCTATAATTAACTCGGTGCTTTTAATATCTTTAAGCGCTTTTGCCTTAAATTTTTCGGGATATATATAAACTACCTTAAATTGCATTGAATCAAAGGTACCGGCTGCATCTGAACGATTTACGAGATCTGAAAAATAACGCTGTGCCATATTAAAGCCATCGGATTTTTTTAAATAACTCAACTGTAGCGAGTCAATATTGTTGATGCTGTCTTTTGTATTATTTAAATAATATTCGGCATAAATATGTGCATCATAAACATGTCTTAAAATGTAATCATAATGCTTTATTTGCATGCCAATTGGGCTTAATCTATTGCTTACGTGGCGCGCTAGCATTTCTTTTTGAGGGTTTTGAAAAGCCCCCCAGTCACCATTTGTTTTCTTGTATTTTACTAAAAGTTGTTGTTTGCAAAAGGGTGGTTCGGGCGCAAATATTTTATTGTTTTGGTTAAAGAAAGGAAACATATATTTAAACACAACAAAGCGCACAGTGGGGTTTGTGGTAACATTTTCGAAATTATAGATAAAGGTAAAGCTAAGATGCAGCAGCAAGAAAAATGTAAAAACAGCGAATATTACTTTTCTAAAAGTTTCCATGCAAGGCAGCTATTGCTCACTTCTTATTAATTGATAAGATAAAGTATTTACAGAAGTCCAATCCTCCAAGTCGTATTTTATGTTTGTTGAATGATTAATTAATAAAACATATTCATTACCACGCAAATAACGGTAATCCTTCCATCATGTTATTTACTTGTTTCTTAGCAGAAGCTATGGCTGATTCATTGTCTTTGTTCATCAACACGTGGTCAATTAAATCAACAATTTTTTCCATATCATTTTCTTTTAAACCTCTTGTTGTTAGAGCGGCTGTTCCAACTCTAATTCCCGAAGTAACAAATGGAGATTTATCATCAAAGGGCACCATATTTTTATTAACTGTGATATCGGCCTTAATAAGCACGCTATCTGCTTCTTTTCCACTTAAATTTTTACTTCTAAGATCAATAAGCATACAATGATTATCGGTGCCTCCAGAAACAATATGGTAGCCTTTACTCATAAGTGCTTGCGCCATAGTAGCTGCGTTTTTAATCACTTGCTTTCCGTAATCAGTAAAATTGTCGTTCAATGCTTCACCAAAGGCAACAGCTTTAGCTGCAATTACATGTTCTAATGGGCCGCCTTGTGTTCCTGGAAAAACAGCGCCATCTAATACTGCACTCATCATTTTTAATTCACCTTTTGGGGTTTTATGTCCCATTGGATTTTCAAAATCCTTACCCATCAAAATTAAGCCACCACGTGGACCTCTCAATGTTTTATGAGTAGTTGTGGTTACAATATCACAATATGGAATTGGATTATTCAATAAACCTTTTGCAATTAATCCTGATGGATGAGAAATATCGGCTAATAATAAGGCGCCAACGCTATTTGCAATTTCGCGAAAGCGCTTATAATCCAAGTCACGCGAGTATGCAGAGGCACCACAAATGATTAATTTTGGTTTTTCTTTTTGAGCAATTGCGGCAATATTATCATAATTAATTTGACCAGTTTCTCTTTCAACACCATAAAATGTAGGACGATAAAGTTTCCCCGAAAAGTTAACGCTAGAGCCATGTGTAAGATGTCCACCGTGCGATAAATCGAATCCTAAAATAGTATCGCCAGGGTTTATAATTCCGAGCATAACAGCAGCATTGGCTTGCGCACCACTATGTGGTTGCACATTTGCCCAAGCAGCACCAAATAATTGTTTCACTCTGTCTATTGCAATTTGTTCCACTTCATCAACCACTTCGCAGCCGCCATAATAACGCTTTGAAGGTAATCCTTCGGCATACTTATTTGTAAGCACCGATCCCATGGCAGCCATCACCTGATTACTTACAAAATTTTCTGAAGCAATTAATTCAAGGCCGTGTAATTGTCTTGCCTTTTCTTTATCGATTAAGTCAAATATAATTTTATCTTCCATTTTAGTGTTTTTAGTTTATTAATTGTAACCTTTCTTTCGCCAATATTTAATTAAAATAAAGCCAAAAAGCATTCCTCCTAAATGTGCAAAGTGAGCTACATTATCGGCACTGCTATTGTAAATTCCTGTAGATAATTCTATTAATCCATAAAGTATTACAAAGTATTTTGCTTTTATAGGAATTGCAAAATAGATATATATCATTTGCTCGGGAAAAAGCATGCCAAAAGCAAGTAACAATCCAAATACAGCCCCTGAAGCACCAACAACTGGCGGTAAACTGTTGTAAAACGAAGTTTTAATTTCTTCTGCATTGTCTACTGTGCCCAAGGTTTGCAGGGCATCAATTTCGTGTAGGGTTGGCAATACTAATGAAAAGTAAAGTACAAGATAGTGTATAAGTGCAGCGCCTAATCCCGTAACGATATAAAAAATAAGAAAACGCTTGCCTCCCCAGTAATTTTCAATGTTAGTACCAAACATCCATAACGCAAACATATTCATCAAAATATGAGTTAAATTACCATGCATAAACATGTAGGTAATAATTTGATATGGTTTAAATGCGTCTGATTGCGGGTAATGAAGACCAAGTAATTGATTTAAATCAATATTAAAACGGTTTCCAACTACAATTGTGATTAGGAAAAATAATCCATTGATAATTAATAGGTTTTTAACTACTTCTGGGAGTAGGCTGAAGCCTCCGGGTCTATAATTATTGTAGCGCATATAGTTTACAAAGAAAAGAAAATAATAGGCAGTTTCTGATTAAAAAAAAATAATTTTATTTTATTTTTTAACCAGTTAAATTCTGTTTAATAAATTTACAAAGGTTAATACCGATACAACTTGAAACCAGTGCAATAAGGCTTGGCCGTAATTGGACTAAATTGAAAGTGTAATCGGTATTACTTGCTTAAGTATTAATTAGGGCTTAGAAATTATCGCCTCCCGTAAACAAGTTTTTCTTAATTCTAAATTAAAAAATCCTGAAACTTTAATTTGTTGAAAGGCGTAACAGGTTATAAAAAAAAGCTATGGCATAAAACTACTTCATCTTTAAAAAATCATTCCAATGAAAAAGACTGAAGTAGTGCTCTTAAACGCATTGATTGGTATGTCAATCATGTTTCAACCAAGTCCAAATTTTGCTAAAGAACTTTCGCTGCACGAAGCGCTGCAAAAAGGATTAATTCATCTTAATATAAACGCCTCAGGTGGCCATTCCGAAAATTGCATTGCGCTAAAAGTTCATAATACAAGCAATTCCACACTCGATCTAAAGTTGGAACCAGGTGTAATTCTCGACAATCTTGACGAGCACCAGCAAGATATTATTGTAGTAAAAACCCTAAAAATGAAATTAAGGTCTAACCAAATATTAGATACTGCTGCTTATGGCTTTTGTTGCCAAAGTAGGAATAGCAGTCCACATAAAGGCCAAAGGTTTAAATTGGGAAAAAAGGCCGATACCTTAATGGTTAAACTTTGTAGGTATATCGATACGCATAAAATAGAACCTTCAAAAGCGCAAAGTGCAGTTTGGACTGTTAGTAATAATCACAAATTAGCCACTATTGGATCTCCAAAAGATACTTCAATTGCCGCATTAGTTAAAATTTGCAATGAACGTAGAAACGAGCCATTGCCTTGGTTTTATGTAGGATACAGTAATATGCCTGGTATTGTTTTTAGTAATATTCCTTGTAATGTAGTGCTTAATTTTGAGTACACAAAAAAATCAGATAAACAGCTAACTATTGCTATTTACGATAGGGCAGGGCATAAGGTAAAAACATTGCTTGCAAATAGCTATAGCGATGCTGGAAAAAAATCATTTCATTTTAATTTTGATGTTGTAAACTGGGAGGCAGGAAAATATTCACTAAAAGTTAAGGAATGGGAGCAAGAGCCTTTTGTGAAAACTTTTGAAATTTGAACTTATTTAAAATAAAGTCGTAATGGACAAAATTGATGCTCAAATCCTTTGCAATGACTGCTGTTATTAGCTTTGATGCAAATCTTTGGAAAATTTATTTTGTATAATCGGTCTAAAACGTTTGATTTCTTAACCTTGCTACAAATAAAAAAGAGCTGAAACTTAAGTTCCAACTCTTTTTTTATTAGCTTATTTATTTACTATAAGCTTGAATCAATCACCTTTGGCTCGTTTAAAGGATCGAGCATTGGCGTAGGAGGAACTTCCTCAACAGCAACCGGCTGCTTTTCATAAGGTCTTTTACCAATCATACGTTCAATGTCTTGTTGGAAAATCACTTCTTTCTTCAACAATTCTTGTGCAACCAATTCTAGTTGTTCTCTTTTTTCATTCAATAATTTCTTAGTTCTTTCATAAGCGATATCCACAATTTTCTTCACCTCTTCATCAATCGCTTGCGCTGTGCTTTCAGAGTATGGTTTTGTAAATCCATATTCCGATTGTTGTGGATCGTAAAAAGAAATATTACCTATTCGTTTGTTCATACCATAAATGGTTACCATACTGTAAGCCATTTTGGTAATACGCTCTAAATCACTTAGAGCACCTGTAGATATTCTTCCAAAAATAATTTCTTCTGCAACACGTCCACCCAAAGCCATACACATAGAGTCCGACAATTGCTCAGTAGTGTATAAGAACTGTTCTTTAGGTAGATATTGCGCATAACCTAATGCTGCAATTCCACGCGGCACTATACTCACTTTCACTAAAGGATCGGTATGTTCCATAAACCAACCAGCAATAGCATGCCCTGCTTCATGATAGGCTACAATATTTTTTTCTTCTGGCGATATTAATTTGTTCTTTTTCTCTAGTCCACCAATCACGCGATCAATCGCATCATGAAAGTCTTGAATATCAATTTGTGTTTTATTTTTTCTTGCGGCAATCAAAGCAGCTTCATTACAAACATTCGCAATTTCTGCTCCAGCAAAACCTGGCGTTTGTTCCGAAAGTTTTTTAACATCAACATCAGGAGATAAAGTAAGCGGCTTCATGTGCACTTTAAAAATGGCTTCTCTTCCAATGATATCTGGTTTGTCAATACTTATTTGACGGTCAAATCTTCCTGGACGTAATAAAGCAGAATCTAACACATCAGGGCGGTTAGTTGCAGCAAGTATAATTACACCGCTGTTTGTGCCAAAACCATCCATCTCTACCAATAAACTATTTAAGGTATTTTCGCGCTCATCATTACCACCAGTAAATGATCCTTTACCGCGGCTACGACCAACTGCATCGATCTCATCAATAAAAATAATAGCGGGCGCTTTGGCTTTGGCCTGATTAAATAAATCTCTTACGCGCGCTGCTCCAACTCCAACAAACATCTCAACAAAATCTGAGCCCGATAAAGAAAAGAATGGCACACCAGCTTCGCCAGCAACAGCTTTGGCTAACAACGTTTTACCTGTTCCTGGAGGCCCAACCAATAAAGCTCCTTTCGGAATTTTACCACCTAGTTTTGTAAATTTACCTGGGTTCTTCAAAAACTCAACTATTTCCATTACCTCTTCTTTGGCTTCCTCAAGTCCTGCAACATCTTTAAAGGTAATTTTAATTTTATCTTCAGGATCAAATAATGCAGCTTTAGATTTACCAATATTAAATATTTGTCCACCTGGACCACCACCACCGCTCATTTTACGCATAATAAATACCCAAATACCAATCATTATAATGATAGGAAGTAACCAACCAATAATGTCGCCACCCCAATTTTTACGGGTTTCATAAATTACATTCACCTTATCGGTGGCTTCCATATTGGTTTGCGCTTCATTCAATTTTTTCTCGAACGAGTCAATGGAGCCAATGTTGAAGTAATAATGAGGTCCAAGGTTTTCACCATTGCCAAAAGGCTTTTTTGCAACTTCTTTAAATTCAGTTTTCTTTAAACTTTCTTCTTTTAAATAAATTTCACAGATTTCTTTGTTAACCACCACAAGCTTGTCAACATCACCGTTTTTTAAAATGGTAGTTTCAAATTTTCTAAAATCTATTTCTCTTGAAACGACATTAAAATCTATGAAATTCAGTCCTAAAACAATCACAACAATTACTACGTAAATCCAATAAAAGTTGAAACTATTTTTTGGTAATTGTGGTTTCTTTGGTAATTTATCTTTTATCGATTTCTTATCTTTTTCCTGATCAGACATATAAGTTTTTTAAATAATATTATTTCTTAAACACTAGCGTTTATGATTCAAATAACATACCAATCATAATAAGTGTTCATTTTGTGACACTTAGTCGTTTATCCATTTAAACTCCGCATCAGCCCATAATTTTTCAATTTGATAATAATCTCTCACCTCTGGTTGAAAAATGTGAACTACAACATTAACATAATCCAATAAAATCCATAACGAATTTTCGTAACCTTCGGTGTGCCATGGATTTTCGTCAAGTTCTTTTCTAACTTCATCCTCAACCGAATCGGCTATCGCTGCTACTTGTGTTGTAGAATCGGCACTTGCTATTATCATAATATCTGTTACCGAATTGGGCAAGCCACGCATATCCATCATGAGTATGTTTGAGCCTTTTTTTTCTTGAATTCCTTTGATAACTATTTCTGCTAAAATGGCAGCATTGTCAACCGCTTTTTTCTTTTTTGTCATTAACTATTTTTTGAGTAAAGAGCAAAAGTATGCTTTTTAACGGTAGTTTGCTGCTTTAATTGCATTATTTAAATTTTATTATGGTTTGTGTACTTCCTTTAAATTAAATAATACATTTGGAAGCCCAATTTAAATCAATCATTTACCTATTTATTTGTTTATGAATAAAAAACATCCTAAAGCATTACCATACTTGTTTTTGTCCGAAATGTGGGAACGTTTCGGTTTTTACCTAATGTTAGGCATTTTCTTTTTGTATATGACCGATAGCCAAAAGGGCGGTATGGCCATGGATAAAAAGCAAGCCAGCGATATTTTTGGAACTTTCATCGCCTTGGTTTACTTAACACCATTTCTTGGTGGACTCCTAGCCGATAGAGTTTTGGGCTATAGAACTTCTATTACTATTGGAGGTATTTTAATGGGAATAGGTTATTGTGGCCTTGCCTTGCCCGGGATGACAGCTTTTTATACTTCATTATTTTTAATTTGTATTGGTAATGGTTTTTTTAAACCCAATATATCAACTATTCTTGGAAATGTTTACAACCATATAGACTACAAACATCTCAAAGATTCGGGTTATAATATATTTTACATGGGCATTAACATTGGTGCCTTTATTTGTAATTTCTTTGGCTCCTACTTGCGCAATAGCTTGGGCTGGGGTGCAGCTTTTATGGCCGCAGGAATAGGTATGTTTATTGGTGTTATTATTTTTTGGACAGGGAACAAACACTTTAAACATGCCGATGTAATAAAACCTACAAAGCCCGAAGATATGCCAGTTTCAAAGATTTTAGGCGTAACAATTTTACCAATGATTGTGGCAGGATATATTGGTTGGATTATTCCTGATAATATTTTCGGAAGCGATAGTACCGATGCCTTTATATTGGGAGCTTTACCAGTAGCAAGTTATTATGTTTATGTAATGATGAAAAGTGATATTGCCGATCGTAAGCCAATTGCTGCATTGCTTTCTGTATTTGCTGTTGCAATAATTTTTTGGGCCATATTTAAACAAAATGGTACAGCGCTTACTACTTGGGCCGAGAGTTATACTGATAGAGAAATTGCCCCTTCGATGGTAGCACCAGCAACCACCCTAGGTATGGTGCAAGAAGTGACCTACGCAAAGGACTCAGTTCCGTTGGTAGATGCGCAATTCAAAGTGGCACGCGATGGAAATAATAAAGTGGTTAAAACTTGGGATTATCCTATCTATTTCAAAAATATTCCAAAAGAAAAATTACCATCTGAAGGCGAAACTGTGAAGCTTGTCTCCACTGAATTGGGGCAAAGTATTAATCCATTTTGGGTTATTTTGCTTACTCCAGTAGTAGTAGGATTTTTTGCCTTTTTAAAGAAAAGAAATAAAGAGCCAGGTACCCCTTGGAAAATATTTTATGGTTTGTTTATAACTGCAGTTTCTACCTTGGTGATGGTTGGAGCCACTTATGCTTGCCACAATGGGATGGAAAAAAGCAGTATGCTTTGGTTGATTGGCGCTTATGGTGTAATCACAGTGGGAGAACTTTGTTTAAGCCCTATGGCATTATCATTAGTATCTAAATTAGCACCACCGCGTTTAACAGCTTTAATGATGGGCGGCTGGTTTTTATCAACTTCCATAGGGAACAAATTAAGCGGTGTTTTGGCAAGTATGTGGGATGGATATGAGCATAAGGCCAATTTCTTTTTAGTAAATTGTGTGTTGGCATTGGCAACTTCAATCATTATTTTATTGATGATAAAGTGGTTGAATAAAATCACTAAAGAGCACGGAGTTTAAACATCTAATAAATAATTTTCATAACACCATAAAAAAGTATTCTTATGCAATTGATAGACGGTAGAAAAGTTTCAGAAGATATTTATCAATCACTTAAAGAGGAAGTAGATAAAATAAGAGCAGTAGGTGGTAAAGTGCCTCATTTAGCTGCGGTTTTGGTAGGAAATAATCCTGCCAGTCAAACTTATGTTAATGCAAAAGTAAAGGCTTGTGAGCAAGTTGGTTTTGGTTCTACTTTATTAAAACTTGATGAAAATATTTCTGAAGATGCCTTGTTAGATACTATCAAACAACTAAATGAAAATAATGACATTGATGGTTTTATTGTACAGTTACCTTTGCCGCATCAAATCGATGAGAATAAGGTAACACAGGCCATTATGCCGCATAAAGATGTAGATGGTTTTCACCCAACTAATTTAGGAAGAATGGTGTTGAATTTACCTGCTTATTTGCCTGCAACACCTTTTGGCATCGTAAAGTTATTAGAAGCTTATAAAATTGAAACATCAGGAAAGCATTGTGTAGTGATTGGCCGTAGCCATATTGTGGGCTCTCCAATGAGTATTTTGTTGGCCCGTAATAGCAATCCAGGTAATTGCACTGTTACGCTCTGTCACAGTCGTACCAAAGATTTGGCAACTTACACCAAGCAAGCCGACATTATTATTTTGGCACTTGGTAAGCCCTATTTTCTCAAAAAAGAAATGATTAAAGAAGGCGTTGTAGTAGTTGATGTTGGCATTACGCGTGTAGAAACAACAACAACAAAAAGTGGCTTTAAATTGGCTGGTGATGCCGATTTTGATGATATTGCAGAAAAGTGCAGTTACATTACACCGGTGCCAGGTGGAGTGGGACCAATGACCATTGCCTGTTTGATGAATAATACATTATTGGCGAGTAGGAAAGAGATTTATAAAGATTAAGTGAGGCCATAAGCATGCGCCCGCTGGTATTGGAATTTTAAATTTTTATAAAAGCAATAAAGGAACTCAATATAACATTTATACAAAATACCAATATCGTTATTTCTTGCAATGAGACCTTATAAAATCAAGCTTGGTAGACTAATCCTTGCTCCTACAAGAAAAAAGCAGATGCACTTTTATTGCCCATGATAACTCTTCTTGTAAAAGCACAACAAGAGCAAATGATTAAGAAAGTAGAACCAGAAATTATCTTAAGTTCAATTACAGGTGCTATACTTGAAATTGTTAAATATTACCAAAGTAAAGGCGAAAAGCCAAGTAAATTAACTATTCAACAATGTTTTGAAATGGCTTGGACCAGAATCAGAAAATAAAAAATTTATATAAATATTGATTAAAAATTCAATTTAAAATAATATGAACAAAACAGCATTAATTACAGGGGCGTCCTCAGGCATAGGTTTTGAACTTGCAAATGAATTTGCGGCTAAAAAAAACAATCTATTAATAGTTGCGCGAAATGCATCTAAATTACAAGAAATGGCAGAGGATTTAAGCAATAAGTATGGTGTTATTGTTAATACTTTGGCGCTTGATCTTAGCGAGTTGAACAGTGCACAAAAGGTATTTGATTATTGTAAAACTAACAACCTACATATTGATTATTTAATTAACAATGCAGGTTTTGGTGATTTTGGATTTTTTGCCCAAAGCAACTGGGATAAGCAATTGCAGATGATTAATTTAAATATAACCACCTTAACACATTTAACGCATTTGTTCTTACCATCAATGATTGCCAGTAAATATGGTAAAATTATGAATGTAGCTTCTACAGCATCATTTCAGCCTGGACCGCTTATGAGTGTATATTTCGCTACTAAATCTTATGTGTTGCATTTTTCTGAAGCCATTGCCAATGAATTAGAAGGCACTGGTGTTACTGTCACCGCACTTTGTCCGGGCCCAACCGAAAGTGGATTTCAATCTGCTGCGGCCTTAGAAGAAAGCAAATTGGTGAAAGGTAAAAAATTGCCAAGTTCTGCGGCTGTGGCTGCATATGGCTATACATCTTTAATGCAAGGGAAGAAAGTAGCTATTCATGGTATGATGAATGCCATCATGGCAAGCGCCATTCGTTTTGTTCCGAGGGGTATGGTGCTAAAAATGTTGAGGATGATGCAGGATAAATAAATTATTGAAATACTGTTTGCGCCCTTAAAAATGCAAGTTCAAGTGCGTCTTTGTTAAGTCCTGTTTGAACTTGTATTTGCTCTAAATAATCAATCAAACTTTCGGTGGCTAAATTGCCAGTAAGTTCTTCCTTAGCCATTGGGCAGCCACCAATGCCGCGAAGAGCTGCATCAAATCGTCTGCAACCAGCCTGGTAAGTGGCAGCAATTTTTTCGAATCTTGTTTCTGGCGTTGAATGCAAATGTGCACCAATTTCTGCATCAGCGAAAGCGGGAATTACTTTACTAAAAAGGTCAGTAATATTTTCTTTGTTGGATGAACCAATAGTATCTGACATGGCAAAAATACGGATGCCTTTTTGATACAATTTTTCTGTGTAATTAACTGCAATATCTCCATTCCAGGCATCCCCATAAGGATTGCCAAAGGCCATTGAAATATATATTACTAATTGCTTGTTATGTTTAATACATAAATTTTGAATTTCATCAACCCGTTGAATAGACTCTTGAATACTTGAA
This sequence comes from uncultured Bacteroidota bacterium, assembly GCA_903831265.1. Lineage (GTDB taxonomy): Bacteria > Bacteroidota > Bacteroidia > UBA4408 > UBA4408 > CAIKXD01. Next base: position 22,908 of record CAIKXD010000152.1, on the reverse strand, counting down.
TTGGTATTGCGTTGCTGAAATGTTTCTGAGATAGAAAAAGGAAAGCCCAAATAATTGATTTCTTCAAATTTACAGGCATCTTCGGCACCTCTGGTATTGGCGATAATGGCTAATAATTTTGATTTAGTTTGCGAAAGGTCAAGCAAATTCAATACCTCGGCCGTATCTCTTAATTGTGGTATAGCTTTAGGAGAAACAAAACTTCCAAAATCAATGGTATCGAAACCTACTTTCAACAATTGATTAATGTATGCTGCTTTTGTTTCAGTAGGAATGAAATCATGCAGGCCCTGCATGGCATCGCGCGGGCATTCTATCAGTTTTACTTTGCTGCTCATTTTCTAGTTTAAATGTTCGTTCAATAATCGTTGATTGATTTTCTTTATCAAACTTGGACCTTCATAAATAAATCCTGTGTACAATTGCACAAGCGTTGCACCTGCTTTTATTTTTTCTATTGCATCATCGGCATTGTGGATACCGCCTACGCCAATAATTGGAAAGGCGCCATTAGATTTTTGATGCAAATATTTGATTACTTCGGTTGATCTTTTGGTAAGTGGCTTACCGCTTAAGCCACCTAATCCGAGTGTTAAAGCATATTCTTTTTCGTTACTCAACAAATTTCTATCAATGGTGGTGTTGGTTGCAATTACTCCTTGAATTTTTGTAGTTGCAACAATTTCAATAATATCATCCAATTGCGAATTTGTTAAATCGGGTGCAATTTTTAACAGCACTGGTTTTTGCTTTGGCTTGCTTTTGTTGAGTTGCATTAATTCCAACAGCAACTTAGTTAGTGGTTCTTTGTCTTGTAAATCGCGTAAATTGGGGGTATTTGGTGAGCTTACGTTTACAACAAAATAATCTACAACTTCATACAAGGCTTCAAAGCATTTTAAATAGTCACTGGCAGCGTCTTCATTGGCTGTATTTTTATTTTTTCCAATGTTACCACCAATAATTACATTTGCTTTGTGGGCTTTCAATCTTTTAGCAGCTGCTATGGCGCCTTCATTATTAAATCCCATTCTGTTTAAAAGTGCTTCATCTTGTGGCAAGCGAAACATACGCGGTTGATCATTGCCAGGCTGGGCTAATGGAGTAACAGTTCCAATTTCGATGAACCCAAATCCAAAATTACCAAGTTGTTGATACAATTTCGCATCTTTATCAAAACCAGCGGCTAAACCAACACGGTTTTTAAAATGCAAGCCAAAAACATCAACTCCAAGTTTATTATTTTCGATAATAAAAATGCTTCTGCAAATACCTGCTATACCTGGTATTTTAAAAAGTACTCCAAGAACATTAAACGTAAAATGATGTGCGCGTTCGGGATTTAATTTAAATAAAAACCATCTTATTATTTTGTACATAAATCACTTTTCTAATTGCATGAATCATCATTACAATTATTTTTTAATACAAAGTTTTTTAGAATATTGAGTTTCGTCAGTGGTAAAAACAATATTGTAAACTCCGGCATCAAATTCAGCACAATTGATAAATAAGTTTTTATCGCCAACATTGATATCACCATTAAATATCTGTTTTACAAAACGTCCTGTTACATCATATAAATTCACATTTAATGCCGTATTGATATTGCTTTTAACAGGAATACAAGAAATTGCACTGCCTGGATTTGGATAAATATCTTTAATGTCAAAATTACTTGGAACAGCAGCAATGCTCGTAGTAATGCCAATTTTAAATTTCCAATAACCTTCGGGCGCTGTAATTGGTCTTACTTGATGTTTACCAGAATTTGCATTTGCATCTATATAATAAAAAACTGTAGAACCGCCCGCTTGGGCAGGAATAAAGCCAGTCCAAGTATCTGTACTAGCATTAGTCAATGTCATTGGAACCGACTGGTATCCTGCAGTTGTATCAATCGTGTAATAAACCGATGCATTGGCAATACCGCTTCTATGTTTTATCAAGGCATCTACATGATAAGGGTTGGTGCTGTCGTTTGTATTTGGCAAGGCCTGATGACTAATCAATAAAGGATCGTTTACGCCAATAGTGTTGGTAATGCAATGAATAGCACCACTCTGTGAAATAATATTGTTGCCAGAATTATCGCAGTCGATACCTACCACTTTGTAACCTGGTAAAGCCGATTTGTAAATTCTTTCTGCCGTAGTATCATACTCTTGACGATAATAAGGTAAAATAATTGTTTTATTAATAAAAACACTATTTGAGTATGTTCTGTATGAACCATTTCCAAAAGGTGAACCAGGGTGCGCCCCGCTGGTGCTTGGAGGCATTGGTATTCTTATAACTTTATATGGTGTGCCATACACAGAATTAAAATTACTCAATACATATTGCAAATTTGCTTCAATTTGTGGACCATCGGCAATCCCAGTTGGATACTCACCCACCAATAAAGTTTCTTCATCCAATAATTTTATGTGCATATCAATATGATGAATACCATCATAAGGAAGTACATCCATTTTTATGTATCTATCAATGCCATGAAATTTTTTCATAATGGTATCAATTTGAGCCTCAGTTTTTGCTGTAACACCATATACATTGCCTGCCTGATTTTCTTCTAAAATTAATTTAGAAGCCATAGCAGTTCCAAATCCATCAACCATCCAATTGCCACCTGTATTAACTAAATCGTTTGGCGCTTGTGTTGTACTGTATAAAGTAATTCCTTTGTAATTCATTTGTTCTACAGGCATCGCGTCATCTAATGGACGCGTAGGTCTATTATAAATCCATTCGGTCATTACTAAAGAATCCACATCATTTAAATAAGCTGTATGTGCGCTATAATCGCGCTGCCAAATGCTATTTAAGCCAACTTCTAAATATTTTACATTGGTTAAAGGCACGCCTGCGGTGGTAAGTGTACTTTTAACTTGATTTGAATCGGCACAAGTAATTAATACCTCGCATTCTTCTTGCGCAGCATCAACTATTTGTGTTAAAATATTAGTAAAACCAGTCCATGTAATTAATAAAGTTTGTACTTCTTCCCATTCTCCTGCTGTTCTTATAGGCAGGGTAGGAGGGTTTGTAACTGATCTGCCTGTGTTGTAATTATGATTAATGAAAGGCATTTGTTTTAATTCTTCATCGGTCATGTAAATAGGTAAAGATTCCTGGGCCTCAACTTTGACGATTCCTATCAATAAAAGCGCTATAATTGCAGATAATTTTGAGTATTTTTTTAGCATTTGTAAGATTAATTTTGAAGGTTAAAAGTAAGAATTATTTTGTAATTAAAAATTTGATTGAAAAAGTGAGCCATTTTAAATTTTTATTATTCTTAATTTTTGGTTTGTTTAGTGTTGGTGTAACCAATGCCCAAGTAGCAGATAGTAGTAAGGCCAATCATAAAAGGTTAAAGCATGTAATTATTGCCGAAACAAGTATTTATGGCGCTACCATGTTGGGCTTAAATCAACTGTGGTATAAAGATTATCCTCGCGAGCGTTTTCATTTATTTAATGACAACAAAGAGTGGCTTCAAATTGATAAAGCTGGACATGTTTTTTCTGCCTATTATCTTGGTTTGGTTGGTATGGAAGCGCTAAATTGGAGTGGTGTAAGCAAGGCAAAAAGCAATTGGTTAGGAGGCGCTTTGGGTTTTGTTTTTTTATCAACTATCGAAGTTTTTGATGGCTTTTCGCAAGGTTGGGGCTTTTCGAATGGCGATATGATTGCCAACGCTAGCGGATATATTTTAGCAGTTGGGCAACAACAATTATTTAATAAACAAATAGCCATGCTAAAAGTTAGTTTTCAGGCATCGCCATATGCACAAGCCAGGCCCAATGTACTTGGGAGTGGCTTCTCTGAGCGGATTATGAAAGATTATAATGGACAAACATATTGGTTGTCTTTCGCTATTGCTGATGTTTTACCTGTTGGAGAAAAGTTTCCGTCATGGTTGGCTTTAGCTTTTGGTTATGGCGCAAAAGGCATGTATGGGGGCTTTGATAATGTTTGGGAAAGTAATGGTGCTTCCTACGATTTTAATAGTGTAAAAAGGGAACGCGAATTTTATGCAGCGCTCGATATCAATTTATGGCGCATCAAAACTAAAAGCAAAGCCTTGAAAAGTATTTTTAAAACAATTGGTTTTTTAAAAGTGCCCTTGCCCACTTATGAATTTAAATCTAAGCGTTTTTATCCATTTTATTTTTAGAAAAAAAGAACCTTTTGGCTTATTTACCAAAAATATTTGCTGGTGCTAGATTTACCTTCGATTTTATAGAATTAGAAATCAAACAAGCTGCTTCTGATTTTTGTAAAATACGCAAAGCTTTGTCTTTATCAACTTCATTTTTTAATACAAGTTTAGGAAACAAGTGCACTGCAGTTATTAAAAATTTACCTTCAATTTGTTCTAATTTACTTTTGGCATCCCAAGCGAAATGAGTAAACTATAATTTAGCGTTTTCGGCAATGGCTAAAAATGTTGTCAATAAGAATAAATTTACTGCTGCTGTTAGTAAATGCTCGGGCAACCCAATGTATTATATTCCTTTAGCAAATGGAGGAGGTGTTGCCACTTCAATTGTGGTGGCTAATTCAGGAGAAGAAATTTCTACTTTTCTATCATTCAACCATTTTAGGTTTACATTGATATAATGTGCTTCCACGTTGTTTATTTTACCTCTTCAAATTCAACATCCTGAATAGTATTTTTTGATTTGTAATTAGTGTTGGTTGCACAGCCACTAGTTCCACAGCAACCTGTATTTGTGGCGGCTTGCAAAAGAAATACCGATGCAATTAATCCAGATAAAACATCACGATAAAGTAGGGCTTGAACACCGATAAAAATGCCTGCACCTAATCGTAAAAAACGCATAAAACTCCATCCGGTAAGCAAGCTATGTAGGTTCATATTATTTAATTTTACTTTGTAAACTAAACCAACTTCCACCGTTGTAAACCTCGGTGTAACCCTTTGCCAGCAAGATACCTTTGGCCGAAGCGCTCCTCATGCCAGATGCACAACAGGTAATAATGGCTTTATTTTTATCTTTTAATTTATCTAAATTGTTTGAAAGTTGATCAACAGCAATGTTTAAAGAGCCTTTGATATGGCCACCTGCAAATTCACCTTTGCTTCTAACATCAAGTATAATAGCGCCTTCTTTTACTAATGCTGCATAGTTAACTTTTGGACCTAGGCCAAATAATTGTTTGAGTGTACTTAACATAGTATTATTATTTTTTAGTTTGGTAATGATAAACGTTTGTCCATGGGCCAGCATCAACACAGCTAATGCCTAATTGTGATAAATATCGATATGCTTGATTACTTCTTCCTCCCGAGGCACAGCATAAAATGATAGGCATTTCAAGTTGTTTAATTTCTTCAATACTTTCGGCAAAGTCGTATACAGGAATGTTTATAGCGCCTTTGGCATGAGCTTCTTCAAATTCAATATCGGTGCGTACATCTATGATAGTGCCTTTTTTATTGGTAATTAATTCTTGGATATTCATGATTTTAATTTTAAGGTTTGATGATTATTTTTTGAGTTGCTTTTTCTTTTGATGTTTGGATGGTTACCATGTAAACCGCTCCATTTTTTAATGCTTCAATTTTGCGTACAAGCATGTTTTCACCGATGTTTACTTGCGTGATATTTTCTTCTAAAACTTTTCTTCCTTCCATGTCCATCACACTTAATTTTACTTTTTCTTTGGATTTTAAATTAAATTTAAGCATCAAATTTCCGTCGTTAGGATTGGGATAAACCTGCATGCGCAAATTGCCTGTACTTTGGGTGTTTAAATGGTCAATGCCAACCGAAGTATTCTTTACAAGATATACTTTAAAAAGTGTTGATGAGGCTGTACTTTCGGCACCTGTATTTGTAAAAAAGATATTGGCAGCAGTGCTATTTACTCCACCAAATATGTGTCCAACCAAATTGGTATCATTAGGCAAATTATCTAATTGTAATACTTCATTTGGATAGGCTGGCATGTTTGTGTTGGTAATAAATTCAGCACTAGATCCTAAATAATCTGGCATTTCTATAGGCAATTTAAATTCGGCCATATTGCCATTTTGGTCACGTGTAACACGTGCAATTGTTTTTACAAAAGGTACATTGTTATCTTGAACTAATATGCCCAAACTATCGTAATACTGTGCTATTCCACCAAAGAATACCGTATGCATTTCATTGTTTGTTGCACTATAAATTGGCATAAAAGCACAATGGTAATGATTGTAATATTGTGCAAAAGCATTATTAACCGTATAGTTTGAACTATCTATATTTACGCAATTTAAATAAGGAATATCAGCCGTTGTTTGAAATACACCTGAAAAAGCAGTAAGTCCTTCTTGTCCATTAGATAGTATTTGTGGACTTACATTAAAATCTCTGCGGTGCAAATTTGTGGCATCAGTAAATGATTGTAGGTGATTTATGGTAATATTTGTGCCATCATCAACTAAAGTAAATTTTCTTATTTGATTTGTGTATGCTTGTGTGTATGTTGGGTTGCCCATTGGATTGTAGTTGCCATCAAATTTTTGTCCTCCAACCAAGTAATAGGTGTCATAAATCTTGTGTAAGTGTCCACCTGTAACAGCAAATTCAATATCGGTAATTTGTCTAAAAAAATTAGTATAACTACCACCATTTACAACAGCATTAATTACATTAGGTAGGTTAATTGCTGTTAACTTATCATAAGTAATTTTTGTTCCGGTTTGCACACTATGCCCATATCCACCCACGATATAAAGCATGGTGTCATTTTGATAAAACTCCATGTTGGTGGAACTTAACTGGTCTTGTAAACTTTGCGATAAAGTGCTTAGAGGCGCAGTCCAACGTTGATTTGAATTAGGATCAATCACAATTAAATTGGTGTTAAGGCCTGCGATATCAAATGATGCAAAGGGCTGTCTGCGGTGCAAACCATCAATTCTCCCCCCAACTATTAGCCACTTTCCATCGTGTTGACCATAAGCATAAGATTGCACCCCATTCAACCCGGGAATGTTTTGTGCTTCTAAATAAATTTCAAAAGGAGCATTTTGCGCTTTAGTAATAAATTGTGTTGCTATTAAAAGCAAAGTGAGTAATTTGATTTTTTTCATGGTTTTTATTTTTGAGTTTCTTTTTCTAACATGCTAAACAATAATCCACCCATTAAGGCTCCGTATAAAGTGCTTATGGTTGGACTAGAAGTGATGGCGCAAGTGCCGCTTGCGCAGCCCACAAATGCATAATACAAATAACCTCCAACAGCGCCTACGAGCACTCCTGCAATGGTTAGTTTGTTTTTGATGATTCTTTCCATGAGGTATTAGTTTGATTTACGGTACAAAATTAGGCCAAACAAAGCTTAAACTTGGCTACTTTTGTTACATTTCATATTAGGGAGTGATTTCTAAAAAAAACGCAAAAAAAAAACGCAAAACTGTAAGGCAATTTTGCGTTTTAAAATACAGTTAAAAGGCGCTTAATCCTTCTTTTTGGTTGAAATACCAAAAGGGTAATACAATGGGCAAAAACTCATAAAGCTCGTTAAAATAAAAACGCCTGCTAATACAAGTAAGACAATAGCTACTGTTCCTGATAAAATGCCGGCAAAGTAAAGTCCTACAATGGCTAAAGCTGCAATAATTCTTACTGCTTTGTCGGTGGTTCCTATGTTTGGTTTCATTATATTTAATTTTATGATGTATAATTTTTCATCACAAAGATAAACCGTTCAAAAAGATCCTACGGTGACATTTGTTACATTGGAGTATAATAATTTCTGCCAATCATTAGGGAGCCACATTTTTTTTGGTTTTAGTATGTTGTAAATTTCAATAGTATTTATTTTCTTAACTAAATAAAATTAAGTGAACATGCTTGTTTATTAAAAAGATTACTGATGAATAAGTGCACAAAAGTAAATAGCTTATTTATTGCGGTTCAAGTATAAATTCAAGACGTATATTTAGTCTGCTTCGCCACGCTTTTTCATCATGAGCAGCGCCCATAAATTCTTTTGTTATCCAAAGTTTATTATTGTAATTTTTTAAGCGCATAATTTCATCCATTTTATTTTGAGGCACTTTATACAAACTATCTAAACCAACACTACCATAATCAAAGTATATTTTATGATTTTTAGGTTTAGGCAGGTGTTGTTTAAAATACAAAAGAAGTGCTTCTGATAATTCTGGTATTACAAAATAGGCTGCACCGGTCCAGTGCGTGGAAAGACAAGCAGCTCCTCCGAAAATGTTAGGATACTCGCATAAGCCATACAAAGAAATTAATGCACCCATGCTAGATCCAGCCATAAAAGTATGTGAGGCATCTTTATGTGTAGAAAAGCTGCTATCTATAAATGGCTTTAATTCTTCTACAATAAATTTTAAATAAATATCAGCACTTAAATCACCCAAAAAAATAAATTGATTGTTCTTGTCTTTCAATTTAGTAACGCTATCCTGCATCGTTTTTGATAAGTTTAAAAGAGCTTTTTTAGGAAAATATTCACTTCTTCTATGCCAATTTGAATTATATATGCCAACTATAATGGTACTATTAATTTTATTGTTATCTATCAATTGTTGCATAGTTTCATCTACTTCCCAGGTTTGATGATTCCAGGTGATGGCCGTGTCAAAAAGTGATTGTGCATCGTGCATATAAAGTACATTATACTTTATGTTGCTGTTATAATTTTGTGGCAACCAAATCGCTATTTCTCTGTTATCAATAAATTTAGAATTGTTGAATTTGTGATAAATCATTTTGCCTTTCGATACCACTGGTGTTTGGGCCCTGGCATTGATTGAAATAATTAATATTGATATTAAAATAAATTTATTCATTCGTTTTCGATTTCAATTTTATCAAGCATCAGCCCTGGATTAGAGGTGGTTAAGGTAAGCTTATATTTTCCACTGTTTAAACCTTGATGAGTTGAATGCATTGGAATTACATATTTTACTAACTTCTCTTGTTTTGGGATGTTAATATTGCCGATGGTATGATGATCTAATTGTACTCCCAAACTATTTAAATGCGTTTCATTTCTTATCCACAAGATGATCTGTTTTATTCTTTTATTTTTTCCATGAAAAGTAAATGGGGTTTCTAAAGTTGAACCAATGTTTGCATAACTGTTAAAATGAGTGTAATCATCATTTTTGTTGGCTTGTGTAACTATTTTGTTGGTATACAATTCAGCTTCTAATAAGATATGCTTACTCCAATAATAGGGATGCATATATTGATGCCAAGCGTCAATTTGATAAAAAGTGGGTTGCTTATTTTCTTCACTATACACATAAACACTTCCTTGCCTGCGTGCTTTAACTTTAATTTTTTTATGACCTAAATTAATATCTACCTCTTTAAATTCGCCCACATTTTTGTTGTAACTACTTCCTGTTTGCCAGCTACAAGTAATAACCCATATTTTTCTTTGATTACTTTTTCGAATTACAACTGGTACATCTTTAGTAGGATATTGTATAAAGCCATCATCATACAGCATTGCTCCATTTCTTAAAATATCTTCATAAAAACTAGTAACAGCCTGCGCATAAACCGGCATCACCGCTTGCCAAATATAGTTTTCGGGTTTTGCAATAGTTTTGGTTGTATTAAAAAATCCACTGTAGTAGTATTCTGCACCCATAGCGCCCAATAGCTTTAGTAGTCCAAGCCACTGAGCTGGTCTTATGTTATTTTCTTCAATGCTATCCCAGCCTGCTGCCACAAAGGGCGAAAATAAATTGTCGCCTAAATCAATTTCTGTTTTACGACAGATATTTAGCCAATTTAAACCATGCCATGGACCTTGCCATTTTTTCCAATTATAAGGGTAGCGCGGGTAAAAATCGGGGGTTGAATAGTATTGATTATTGATTGGGGTATTTATTTTTCGAACAGTTTTATAGTCGTGTCGGTAATTATTTTGACCATCAATCGCATATTGAGTATACAGGCAATTGGCAAGTTCGGGTTTTAACATAAATGAATTTCTGAAAGCTATTTCTTTTTCGAGCCTTTTCATGGCTTGAAATTCTTTCCAGCTTAAATTCCGAAATTTATTTTTTTCTTTAAGAATACGCTGGTCTTGAGCCAAAAAGTTATCATAGTAAACTTTAAATACTTCACCATTATCATTAATCATTTGTAACGGTCTTTGCAAAACGTTTAGTAAAGTGTCAAGGTAAATCGATTGTGTCTTAAAATCGCATTGCAATGCGTTAACAGGAGTTATAGGGCTAGGTAAATTTCCTTCAACTTTTACTCCATCTTTGTTGTGTACATAGCAGCAATCTGGGAGTTCATGATTTACTGCATAGGCTATTTTAGAGCTACATGTACCTATTAACTTATTAGGTTGTACTTGCACCCAAAATGAAATTGCTGCGGCCGGAATATATTGATGCTCATTGGCGTATTTTACCCATGCCCCTGTAAATGTGCTAGTATCTCTATAGGTATTAAATGCTTTTAAATTTGAATTGACTAAAAAATAATAGTTCCAATTGTTGGCCAATGCCGCTTGTATTTTGGTTGAAAGCTTTACACATTCTTTTACATTGCTATTTTCTTGCGCAAAATTGCCCAAATAACGCGGATCCATCCATAAAAAATTAGGTAACAATTGATGATGTTCTTTAAATTGTGGCGCCGGAAATTCGACAAGCTGTTCTAGTGCACTTATTGAAACAGATGGATGTGCAGGCGCAAATTCCAGCGTGTCAATTTCTTTATTGGTAAACAATATTGGTAAATAATGCTCGAGGTTTATAGGCAATTCATCAATAACCTTTACAGTAATAAAACCTAGGGCAACAATCAAAAAAGGAAGGATATAAAAGATACTTTTTTTCAATAGGTGAGCGGCAGTTATAATAGGATTTAAATGCAGCAGTAAATAAATTACAAGATTAAAATTAGTTTTTTTTAATCAAGATGCGACTTTTAAAAACCTAATTTTAAACAACAAATTAAGCCCGGCTTTGCCTAAGATAATTTATCCACAAACAAGGCTAATCATAGGCATAGCATCTACCTTCATCATTTATACCAGAAGCATTATCTTTACAAATTCTGTAGCCTATCATAATTTCATGAGAATTTGAAGCACCATATCTCATTTTTGAGGTAACGTAATCGAAGCCATAACCTACGGTTAATCTTTTAACAGTGAACTGAACAATTGCACAAGCGGCATCGTTTTTTCTATAAACTACCCCTGCTCTAAAAGCATCGTTATAATCAATTAAAAAACCAACATCCAATCCAACAGGAGCACCACCACCGGTAACTCTCATGTTAATGGATGGCATATAGGAAAGTTCTTTTCTTTTACCAGGAATACTAGCACCAACAGTTAAAAGATGGGTTCTTTTTAAGCTACTTCCAAAACCATAAATTGCATCTAGCTTTTTTTGAATGGCATATTTCATAGAGTATCCAAAAAAGAAATGGGGGTTATAAATCATAATTCCAGGATTTATATCTGGATAAAGAATTACTTTTTTAGAGGCCCCAATTGCATTATCATTTTGTGAAGTTAACGTAACATTATCTCTAATAAAACTGTATTGAATTATTCCTGCAAAAATACCTGCCGAAATATAAAAATTACTCGAGAGAGGCACGTGATGAGAATAATTTAAATTAAAAGAATTGCGGGAGGTGGGCCCTTGAGTTCCTGTTTTGTCTTGTTCTTGATAGAAGCCAATTACATTTTTGCTTTTGTTGTAAGGCTTGTTGTTTTTTATTACCCCATTTACACTAAAAAATTGTTCAACAGGTGCCGATTCAAAGCCCCACCATTGTTTACGATAACCTGCTTTTAGTTGCAAGCATTGTTTTGAACCACCTGCAGCTGGGTTTAACCCAAAATAGTTAAAAATATATTGGGTGTACTGCGAGGTCTGCTGCGCTCTAAGTTGATTGATTTGAGCATAAATAAGCACAACAATAATAATAATTGATAATTTTTTAATGGAGGTCATGGTGTTTCTTTTCGTAAAACTATTTAGCTATTACCTAATTATTGTAATTCCACCTGTGTATTCATAAATTTCGCTACTTTCAGGATATTTAAATCTTAAAACATAATAGTAAGTAGCATCGGGCAAAGAGCCACCATCCCATTCATTTCCGGTTTCATAGCCTTTCACATAATACACTTTATCTCCCCAACGATTATACACATTTAGTTCAACATCATCATAGCGGTTTGTATTTTGAATAATCCAAATATCGTTGGTTCCATCTTGGTTTGGAGTAAATGTGTTTGGGATATTTATCAATGGAATTACTCTCACAGTTACTCTATCAATACAAGTACAACCTTCGGCTGTTTGTGTTTTAAAGTCATAAGTAGTGGTATTTGTTGGTGATGCTGTAGGATTTAAAAGAGTGCTATCATCTAAGGTTTTACCTGGCAACCAAAAAAATTTGCTTCCAACTCCTTTTATGGCTTTTAACTCTACATTCTCGCCATAAAATATAGTTACATCTTCTCCTGCATTGCAATCGGTTAATTCGGTTAAACTGCCCTGCATTTGAACACTTTCTTGATAGGTACAGTTGTTATTGTCAGTTACGGTAACTGTATAAACACCAGCAAATAAATCCTTGAATGTGGCTATACTAAGCGGTGTTGAACCATTCAAAGAATATTTAAAAGGTGCGCTTCCACCTGTTACACCTGCTATCTTAATTTCTCCTAATGCACCTTTGCACTGAATGGGCGTTACAACAATATTGGCATCTGTAATGGGAGTTGGTGTACCTACTTGAATTTGGTTAATTGTAAATGGGCATCCATTAGCATCTTCTAAAATTACATTGTAACTTCCTGCAGCTAAACCGTTAAAAACACCTGTTGCATTATTTACAGGAGGAACAGAAGGACTTAAAATATAATTAACCACATTTACAGCAGCGGGTTGGTGCGAGATTGTTATAGTTCCTGTGCTTCCTGTACACGAAGAAGGTGTTGCAACTGCTGCGGCACTGGTAACGCTTCCTGTAATTTGAACTGTAATTGAAACAGTGGTATCGCAAGTACCATCAGAAATGGTGATAGCATAAATTCCGGCAGAGAGGTTAGGAAAAGCATGATTATTTGGAGGCAATGCAGGTGGAAAAAAAGGTCCTCCTAATAATGAAAAGGTATAATTTCCGGAGCCACCAGTAACAGTAGTAATGGCAATATTACCGTCGGCGTTTAAACAAGTGGCTGGCGTTGCATTAGCAATAAATGTAAAAATATTGTTGCATTGCGCTTTGCTTTCATCAAATTTAAATGCAATTAAACTAAATGCAATTAAGATAACTTTAAAAAAATATTTATTCATGCAATTTAATTTCTTCTGTTTGGTAGATACAATGACTATTAGATAAAAGTAGCAACAAACTTAATAGTTTTTTGTTAACTGTTTAATTTTTTCCTAAAAATCTTTTAATGATTACATTTAGCTTTTCAAAAAAAGTACTGATTGTTTGCAGATCAGCTGTTTATTTGAGGATTATCTAAACTTTCATATATTGAATTGTTGCTTCTGTACTCTGGCACAATAGACTTTAACTGACGAACAATTTTAACATTATCTTGCGTATAGAACATTTCAATAAGTTTTGAAATTTCAATTTTTACTTGCTCCAGATCAGTTGATTGTAATTTGGAGATCATTATTTGCTTGTTGTGCGTTGGGATTGTATTTTCCGAATTGTTTAATAACTCCTCGAACAGTTTTTCGCCTGGGCGCAGGCCTGTAAAAACGATTTCAATATCTTTTCCAACGGTTAATCCACTTAATCGAATCATTTTATTGGCAAGGTCTATAATTTTAACAGATTCGCCCATATCAAAAATGTAAATTTCGCCACCATTGCCCATGCAGCCTGCCTCCAAAACCAATTGACAAGCTTCAGGAATGGTCATAAAATATCTTGTAATGTCGGGATGGGTAATTGTTATAGGACCACCTTTTTCTATTTGTTTTTTAAATAAAGGAATTACCGAACCATTAGATCCCAATACATTTCCAAAGCGTGTGGTAATAAACTTCGTTTTATTGTTTTTACCTATGGCTTGTGTGTAAATTTCAGCAGCTCTTTTTGAGGCTCCCATAACACTTGTTGGATTTACCGCTTTGTCTGTCGATACTAACACAAACTTATCGATATTGTATTTTACGGCCAGGTCGGCCACTATTTTTGTTCCTCCAACATTTGTTGAAATTGCTTCGGATGGATTCATTTCCATAAGTGGCACATGCTTATATGCTGCTGCATGATACACTATTTGCGGTTTAAAGTGCTTGAAAACATTTTCCATTCTCTCTTGATTTGTTACATCGGCAATCACTTCTTCAAAGGAGGTTTGATTGCGATCCTTAAGCTCATTAACCAAATCATAGATGGCACTTTCGGCCTGATCTAATAGAATAATTTTTTCTGGATTAAATTTAATAATCTGACGTACAAGTTCACTACCAATAGATCCTGCAGCACCTGTTACCAGAATTGTTTTGCCTTTAAGCTGTGCAAATGTTTTTTCTTTATCAAGCACAATTTCATCGCGCTCTAACAAATCTTCAATTTTTATTTTTTTGATTTGCATGAAACTTAACTGCCCGTTTATCCAACTCGAAACAGGCGGCACATTAAGCACTCTTGTATTGTAGCTTAAACACTTTTCAACTAATTTTTGCTTTTTGGTGGGAGAAATGTGGGTAGTAGAAATAATGATAAAGGCAATTTCTGATTCCTTGAGCAATTCATCTAACTCATCGGTATGATATATTTTTACGTTTTCTATTTTTTTACCTTTTTTCTTTTTATCATCATCAACAAATGCAACAACTTTAAATTTAGCACCTGCATCTTTATCCAAAGTTCTTAGGGTTATAACTCCAGCTTCACCGGCGCCATATACAATTACTTTGGTTTTATCTCTTCTTGGATTTTTTAACTCGTAATAAACCACTTTAACAATTGTTCTGGCAGCCACAAGCATAAAAACAGTAACAATAAAATCTAAAATGATAATAGAGGTTGGAATTATCAACTTAGCTTGCAGATTATATGTTATTATATCGGTTATACCAAGTACAATAGAGCCAATAGAAATTACCACAAAAATGCGTTGCGCATCCTTTGAACTTGTATAGCGTATGATGCCCGCATATGTTTTTCCAATAATAAAACTGATTGCTCTAATTAAAATAATATAGCCAATAACAAAGGGCATATCATTTCTATCGATTTCTGGAATTTGAAAATTAAATCGTAATAAATAGGCTATAAAAATTGAAAATATACAAATGAAAATATCAATGATAAAAATAAGCGAACGTGGCGTGTTTTTTTTAGGAAGTAGCATTATAGTGGTGGAAAAGGGTTTGGAAGAATTTAGTTTTTAAAGAGTTTAAGTAACTGTTTCATGTCATTTGTTTTTTGCTCATTGCTTATTCTTTCGAATGCAAACAATAAATTATTGATCATTCTCTTAATCATTTCAATGTTACTACAGGGGTAAAAATAATTATCGCTTGGTGTTAATTTTAATTGTTGAAGATACACTTCTACTTCATTTCTATTAAAAACGGTTCCTTTACTAAATGCGTTAATGTAAAACAACACTTCCTTATTTTTATCTAAATCATATAATCCATAAGTGCTTTCGCCACCCATGTAAGCTAAAATAAAATGTTGAGGTAAATTTACTCCGTATATTGGCATTGCAAGCTTTTGAGCTAAAATGGCATAAATTATTGATAAAGACAAAGGATTACCTCTTTTCGACTCCAATACCATATTGATAAAAGAATTGTGTGGATTGTGGAAATCGACATTGTTACCAATAAAATAATGCACCTCAAACAAGATATGATTAATGACCCTAACTTGCTCAAGGGCAGTTAAATTTGGATTTAACTCTATCCAAATATCTTGCTTTAACTGTTCTACATAAGCGGTAAGTTTTTTTACATTTAAATCAGGAAACTGATATTTTGCAATAATTAATGCACCCTCTAAAAGGTCTTTTCCTCCCGAGTTTATCCATTCAACTAAAGATGCAGAGGTTGCCGAAAATTGAATTTTTTGAATCAAATTTTCAATTCTTTGCTGCTGAAGTGTACTTTTACTTTGCTCCCATGCCTGCTCAAGTTCGCTTACAATTGTTGAACCTTGGGCAAGTATTTGACCATTAACATGTTCAAAAATGTTTTCATCTGGATCGTCTAATAAACTTATTAAGGCATTTAGTTCGCTAGTATTCATTGCTTTAATTTATATCAGCAATAAAAATAATTGCCAATTTTAATTACGTAAATATCCAACGAAAAGCTTTCTATTCTGTAAGTCTTTGTAATATTATTTTAACCAACTTATCAACAGTAACTTTGTAATCTTTACTGTATTCTTTTCTTATTCTATTAGCAATAATGGCACAGGCGGTAATGGCCTCATGGCCCAGTAATTTGCTCAATCCAAACAAGGCAGATGTTTCCATCTCAAAATTTGTTATCCTTTGGTTATTGTAATTGAATGCTGTTAACTTATCGTTGAGTCCTTCAATAGCCATATCTAAACGTAATCGTCTTCCTTGAGGGCCATAAAATCCGCATGCTGTAGCTGTTATGCCAGTATGCATGCCTTCTTTTAAGGTGTCAAACAAAATATTACTTCCTTTTACTAAGTAGGGCGAATTTAGCGGTGCAGCCCAGCTTGTTTGTTTAATAAATGCATTTAATATTTCTTGTTCTTCTTTAAAATGATGTTTGTAAAAATGTAATAAGCCATCCATTCCAAGGCCATATTCCGAAAGTACAAATGAGTCCACATTAATATCTTCTTGCAAAGCGCCTGATGTACCAATTCGTACAAATTTTAGTTGGGTTTTATCAATTTTTTCAACACGCTGTGTCAAATCAATATTAACTAAAGCATCTAATTCATTTATTACAATATCAATATTATCGGTTCCAATACCTGTGCTTACTACAGAAACTTTTTTGTTGTTAAACATTCCAGTATGCGTTGCAAATTCTCTATTCTGCACTTTATGCTCAACGCTGTCAAAGTTATTTGAAACCATCTCAACTCTACCTGGATCGCCAACAAGCAATATAATATTACTTATTTGATGAGGTAAAAGGTGCATATGGAATACACTACCATCGGGGTTTAAGATTAATTCTGAATCTGGAATTTTGTTCATACTAAAGTTTGATTATATTTGTTTAATTTCTATTTTTTATCTTAAAGATAGTTTTCAAAATTATTTAAATTTTTATGACATCATCAAATTTTAATATTTTAATTCCAACAGACTTTTCAGCGCAATCAATTCAGGCAATTAAATACGCTCAAGTAATTTCAAGAAATATAAAATCCTCAATTCATTTTATCAATGTGATTGAAGCTTCAGAATTAAATCAAGAAAACGATACTGATGTGCAAGAGGAGTTAATAAAAAAAAGTATTAGATTAAAGTTAGAGAATATACTTAACAGTGCAAGTGATGGAGAGGAGATTATCAGTTATAAACTCTTTATATTAAGAGGAAAGGTGTACGATAGAATTCTTGAAACCGCAGCCTTGGTAAATGCTAAATTATTAATTTTGGGCTGCAATAGTGCAGATAATAGTAGGAATCGATTTTTAGGATCTAATGCATTAAGAATTATGAGAAGTTGTCCTGTGCCAGTGCTTTCATCTAACCAATACAGCCAGCTTCGAAGTTTTAAAAATATAATTTTACCTATTGACTTATCTAAAGAAACGAAGGATAAATTAAACAAAGCCATTGCCTTGGCTAAGTTAGATTCAAACATTATTCTTAATATTATTAATGTTGTTTTTGATGCCGATGAGTTTTTAATTAACCGCTTAGGGCAGCAATTACTTAAAGTTAAAAACAGTATCGAAAAAAACAAAGTAAATTATACGGCCGAAATAATAAAGGCCTCATCGGGCTATGAGTCGCTTGGTGAAATTATTACCGATTACGCTAAAAAAATTGAAGGTGATGTAATTATTTTAATGACCCAACAAGAAATAAGTAATACGCCTTATTTTGTAAGTTCATTAGCGCAAGAAGTAATTAATATTTCTGAAGTACCCGTAATTACTATAGCTCCCAATTAAAATTAATAACACAATTAACAATATTGGGTTTGAAACTTTATTGAGAGAAGCAAATTAAATCAATTAGAATAAATACTATTGTTAAATAAAATTATAGCCTATGAAATGCATTACAAAACTAACATTGCAGTGCTTGCTAATAATATTAGCCACCCAATCATTTGCCCAAAAAAAAGTAGTTAAGGCGCCAAATGAAGATTTTTTGGTAATTCAAGGTAAGGTAACCGACAATGGGCCGCGTGTGCAGGGTGTAACGGTTAGATTGTTTAAGGGAAATAGTAAAATTGATTCAGTTTATACTGGAAAAAATGGGGAGTTTCAATTTTCCTTAGGCAAAGATTACTTCTATACTATTGAGTTTAGCAAGTTTGGATTTGAAAATACCTGTGTGCTTATTAATTCCAGCAGATGGGATGTTGATCCTCAAAATGAGGATAAAAGATATCAAGTTGATTTTGAAGTGGAGCTTATTCCTGAAATAGAGAATAAGAAAAATTTGTCTTTGTCGGAGCAATACTACGATGTTATTGATTTTCCTAAAGTAATTATTGGATATAGATCGGGCGAAGACGAGGGGTTTTATAGCGATAAGAAATACATGAAATATGTAAAGGAATCGCTCAAAAAAATTAAAGATACTGCAAAAGCAAAATAGTTTTTATGGTGCAAAATTCTTTTTTAAATTTACATCAATTTGTAAAATATGACGATTAAGCTACTTTCTAATTTTATTAAAAGTGTTTTCACTTTATTATTGTTCATGGGTTATACTGCTGCAAATGCCCAACAAAACTATACGCTTTACAACATGAGCAGTATTAGTCAAAGTATCTATTGCAATCCTTCAGTTTTTCCTATTAATAATGTAAATATTGGTCTTCCAGTGCTTTCATCTAATTATATTGGCATAACAAATACCGCCTTTAAATATAGCGATTTGATAAGAAAAAGACCTGATGATTCGCTCACTTTTGACATGAACAATGCCATTAGTAAAATGCAAGATAATAACTACCTTTTAACCTCCTTACAAATAGATTTATTATCGGTAGGATTTAAAATAAAAAAGAACTATTTTAATATTACAGCCACCGAAAAGTTTACTGGTATTCTCAATTATAGCAGAGGTTTTGCAGATTTTTTGTGGAATGGCAATGGACCATCAATTGGTGAAACAATTAATATTGGTTTAGGCATACAAGCTACCCATTACAGGGAGTACGGTTTAAATTATGTGAGAAAAATAAACAACAAACTTAATGTTGGTATAAAATTAAAGTACCTGTATGGTATGGAAAATATACAAACAGTGCGCGCTGGCGTATCGCTTTATACCGACCCAGCGGCTTATGCACTAAAAGCGCAATCTGATGTGTTAATCAATAAATCGGAGAATATTGAAGGTTTAGTAAATTCACAAATTAATATTACCGATTATGCTTTTGGATTAAAAAATAATGGCAAAGCAATAGATTTAGGTGCTCAGTATAAAATTACTGATAAGATAGCCGTTAATGTATCGCTGCTCGATTTTGGCGGTATAAATTGGAGATCAAATGTTCAAAATTATCAAAGTGCAAATCCTAATGCAAGTTACACTTACGATGGCTTGTATATTGCTGATGTTATTAATGATACAACTTCTATAGACCAAGCATTTAATGCAGTATTAGATTCGGCCTATGCAGCCTTTAGAATTGATACTTCATTTAGTAATTATCGCACTAAGCTTAACAAACAAATATATTTAGGTGGTACCTATCAACTTTCTGATCGCTTTCAAACCAATTTGGTATTGCATGGTATGTTTATTGAAGGCAAAATGCAACCCGGCATTAGTGCCTCTGTAGGCGGAAAATTAGGTGAACGCGTGCATATGAATTTGTGTTATTCTATATTCAATAGAAGTTACAATAATTTAGGATGGGGCGTTTCTTTAGGTTCTAAAGGTGGAAGTCAGTTTTACGTGGTTAGCGATAATATCTTAGGCGCTGTTTTTCCTCAAAATGCCAAGTCATTTAACTTACGTATTGGTATGAATTTGCGCTTTGGCACCGATCCTTATAATGATGATGAAGATGGCGATGGTATTCCTGATAGCCAAGACAAATGCCCTAAGATGAAAGGTTCGTTAGAAATGAAAGGTTGCCCAGATGGCGATAATGACCGTATAGCCGATTTTGAAGATGAGTGTCCTGATGATTATGGTTTACCAAGATTTAAAGGTTGCCCAGATAAAGACGGTGATAATATAATTGATAAGTTTGACAAATGCCCTGATTTACCGGGTTCACAGCGTTTAAAGGGTTGCCCCGATAGAGATGATGATGGGGTAAGTGATGATGAAGATTTGTGTCCAGACCAAAAAGGATTGCAAGACATGAAAGGCTGTCCTGATAGTGATGGTGATGGTATCAATGATGCTGATGACAAATGCCCAAACAATTTTGGAACCAAAGAAAATGAAGGCTGTCCGGTTGATAAAGATAAAGATGGTGTGCTAGATAGCGAAGATTTATGCCCTGAAGAGGCTGGCTCAAAAGAAAATAAAGGTTGCCCAATTAAAGATAGCGATGGTGATGGCTTGCTTGATAAAGATGATGAGTGTCCACAAACAAAAGGAAGTGCGTCTGGCAAAGGTTGCCCAGAGCTAAGTTCCGAAGAAGCGTTAACAGTTAAAACGGCCTCTGAAACCATAAAGTTTGAAATGGATAAGTACGAATTAATGAGCATTGCTTATGAACAACTCGATAAGCTAACTCAATTAATGAAGTTTAATATGGCCTTGGTTTTAAAAATAGATGTGTACAGTGATAATTCGAACAGCGATAGCACACTTGCAAAAGAACGTGTTAATGTGCTTCAGGAGTATTTTACTAAAAAAGGAATTGAAAGCAAAAGATTAAACATTACTCCATTGGGCGATTCAAAGTCAGTTACTGATAGCACCACAAATGAAGGAAAAGAAAAAAGCAATAGGGTAGAGGTAAGTTTTAAATTTAATTAGTATTAAACGCACTAATGAATTTGATCTGTAAAAATCTGGTTTATTTTAATCATTAGATCCTTCATGGCAATAGGCTTTGGTAAAAAGCCATCCACAAATATCTGGTACCCCGAGGTTCTAGCTAAATTTTCGCTCATGGCAGATAAAAAGAAAATGCGCGAATCATCTAAAATTAAATGCTCCCTCATTTTACGGCTTGCTTCAAAACCATTCATTTCGGGCATCATTATATCTAGCATAATTAATGTAGGTTTTGTTTTTAATGCCACTTCAATAGCCTCTAAGCCATTGTTAGCTTTATATACTTTAAAACCTTGTTTAGTTAAATTGTACGATACAAATTCTCTAATATCTGGCTCATCATCGGCAATAAGAATACTTCTTTCGGTTGACATTCTTTAATTTTTGTGCAATATTAGGATTGTAGTGTGTTTTAAATGATAACCCAAAGTTAAGTTAGTATGAATGAATGTCATTTTTATGTTAAAGCATATTAAAACAACGCTAAATTGGCATAATATTAGGTTTTGGATTTTAAT
Source organism: uncultured Bacteroidota bacterium (assembly GCA_903831265.1). Lineage (GTDB taxonomy): Bacteria > Bacteroidota > Bacteroidia > UBA4408 > UBA4408 > CAIKXD01. The sequence continues at coordinate 1,204 of CAIKXD010000152.1, read as the reverse complement.
TTGAAGTGCAGTTAAAAACAAATTTAACATGGGAATATATATCATCTTCGGAATTTTTGCGCTCATCAGCTGGGCTATTAGTAACCAATTAAAAAATAGGTTTGCCAAATACAGCCAAATACCTGTAAACAATGGCATGAGTGGCAGCCAAATAGCTGCCAAAATGTTGAGCGATGCTGGTATTTACAATGTAAAAGTAATATCAGTGCAAGGGCAGTTAACCGATCATTACAATCCTACCGACAAAACTGTAAACTTGAGTGATGCTGTTTATTATGGAACAAGCGTTGCAGCTGCCGCAGTGGCAGCGCATGAGTGTGGACATGCTGTGCAACATGCAAAATCGTATGCTTGGCTAACTATGCGCAGTCAGTTGGTACCTGTTGTTAGTGTAACATCAAAGTATATGCAGTGGATATTACTAGCCGGTATTGTTTTAATTAATTTCTCTACTTTGCCTTTAGGCATTGGCATTGTGTTATTTTCATTAACCACCTTGTTTTCAATTATTACCTTGCCTGTAGAGTTTGATGCATCAAACCGTGCTTTAAAGTGGTTAGAAACATCGCGTATTACAAATGCCAATAATCATTATTATGCAAAAGATGCGCTAAAATGGGCTGCCCTCACTTATGTTGTGGCTGCCTTGGGATCATTAGCTACGCTGATTTATTATATTATGATTTTTGTGGGTAATCAAAGAAGAAATTAATAGCATTTATACTTGTCTGCTTTTGTAAGAGTAAAATTAAATTATGTATTAATATCGCATACATTCTAATTGATATTGGTTTAATACCGATTACACTTTCAATTTATACCAATGTGATTTATAAATTATGCAAATAATTTAAAAACTTACATTAGTAAATGCCGATTGAAAAAAAAGTTTGGGACAAATCCCGTGAAACAAATTTGGGCCATTACTTATTTCACATTGGTATTATTTCATGTTTTTTTGTGATTTTTCGACTACGAAAATCGCTTATAACTACTGGCTCAGCCTATATTTGTACCACGCTGCCGCAGACCTCTTGGCCTGTGTTGCAACTATTAGCATTTCAAAATTTCTTACGATCATCAATAATTTAAACTTGTGGAATTAATACCGATTACACTTTCAATTTAGTCCAATTGCGACCAAGCCTTATTGTACTAGTTTCAAGTTGTATCGGCATTAACCATTGTAAAATTATTAAACAGC
>CAIKXD010000151.1 GCA_903831265.1 uncultured Bacteroidota bacterium | reverse complement strand
GCTAAAACAGCTCCTAAAAAAGATAAACCATCAAACGACTTAATCATTAAAACAGAAGAGAAAAAAAGTAAATAATGCTTTAATAATCGTTTAGCTTTCTCTCTTTTATCGATTTAAAATTCTGTTTTACCGCTAAAAATGTTTTACATTTGTTCATTATTTTAAAAAAATGAACGACACCACACTATCTGCCATTGATTCGCTAATAGCATCATTCGAGAAAGATACTTACACACAAAAACATGTAATAAGTTTACTTAATTACTTGGTTGAATTAGATGAAAAAGAAGATAAATCTGCAATCATTGCAATCACAAAAGTATTAAGCTTTTGCACCAAAGACTTTGTAAGAGCACCAATAGTCGATACCCTTAAAAGTATTGATGCTTCTAACGCCATAAAAACTTCACTGCTGGCTGTTTGTTGGGAATCAGGATTAGATTATACCGATTATTTAGAAGTATTTGTTGATGCCTTAATCAATGGCAATGAAGCAGTTGCTATTGAAGCATACACAATGATATTAGAGTTTACAGCTAAAAATTCTAAATTTAAACAAGCCATTGAAGAAATCACGAATACCGACCAAACAAGCTATTCTCCAGCCCACAGAATCCTCATAAATGATAGTTTGCAACATTTAATAAACATATATAATCTGCCATAATTCCAACATCAAAAATGAAAAATATTTCTAAATTTATTCCTGTTATTTTACTTACATTGCCATTATTATTAAGCCAATGTAAAAAATTTACCGAAGAGCCAGAATGCGTATTTCCACCCTCCATTACAATTAATAATATTACCAATACATCTATGGATGCTAGTTGGTCTAAAGTTGAAGATGCGCAACAGTATTTATTTGAGTACCGTAAAGTAGGTGCAACAACCTATACGGTGGTAAGAGTAACCTCCGGAACAAGCACCAAAGTAAGTAATTTAACGCCTGCTACTGCCTACCAATACAGAGTGCAGTCTAATTGCCCAGGGTCAAATTCAAGCTATTCAGAGATAAAACAATTTACTACCATTACTAACAACGAGTTTAATATTGCAAAAAAATGGAGAGTAAAATTCTTTAAAGAAAACAGCGTAGAAATTGCACTTGGAGCTAACGATTATATGGATTTTGTTGCTGGCGGCACCTTAAATCAATTGTTAACCATAGGCGGAAACCCTGCTTCAACTTCAGGAACTTGGTCATTGTTTTCGAATAACGACTCGGTAAATATTAATCTAACATCTAATAAAAAATGGAAAATTAATAACTTAGATGCCAGTAACTTTTTACTTGTAAAAGCAGCATCTTTGCCCCTAACCACGGTAGATTCATTGCGTTTCGAAGCCTATTAATTCTTAATGGCTACCTCCTATAATTAAACTGTAGTAAATTTGGGCGCGCCCTTCCCTTGTCAGGAAAGGTCGGGCTTTCGCCACTCGCTTTTTTGGCAAGGCTAAAACAACCCCTCAAAAAGAGCTCAAACAAAGGCTCAATCCCTCGCGCAAAAAAAGAGTAAACATGCCTCTTCGCTTATCTTTTTTTGGGTAAGCATTATGTCTTCTACTCATTTATTCGGCATTAACATGCTTGTCAATTATACCAATGTGATTTATAAATTATACCAATAACATTTATGTTTTAGTCCAACTAAAAAAATAAATATGCAATGGTAAATCCCGATACTACTTGAAATTAGTACAATAAGGCCATGCTGCAATTGGACTAAATTGAAAGTGTAATCGGTATTGCAAATGGCTAATGCCTGCACTGCTTGAACCCAATGAAATTTCTACTAGGCAAGGCATAAATATTTTTTCATGCATTGTAAACGCAAATAGCGCGCATCCTCGTTGCAAGCGAGAATGAGCATAAGCGCCAAAAAAATGCTCTACTAAGTAAAGCTAATTTAAACTGCTGATGTATAAATAGAAATAACCAGAAAATAGTTTTTCGAATTGGTATTTATCCGATAAACATTTCTATTTTTGTTTCAGTTTGAAAAAATCAGAAACATTTGCTTTGTTTTTTAATCAATCAAAAGAATTAATTTTTGGAAACCATTTCATCAACCTAACAATCTCATATGAAAAAATTTTATTCTTCCATCTTAAGTTTAAGCCTTGCACTTAGTATTTCATCGGCAGCATTGGCACAAAATGTCTTGTACTCAAATGATTTTACAGCCGGTTCCACAGGTTGGTCGCTAAGCCAAGCAAACAATTTCGACTTATGGGTGGTAAACAACACCTACAGTTGTGCAACACCTACGCCCGACCAAGGTGGAGGAAACTACCTGCACGTTGCCAACGACCTTGAGGGCGCATTTTGTGCCTTTGCAGGATTTCTTGGCTTCGGTTCATCGGGCACTTCTTATGCTAGCATGACCTCTGGAATAAATACCATCGGTGCAGGGGCCGTAACATTGAGCTTCGATTGGCTGTGCGCAGGGCAGTCAGGAATTGTTTTGGCTTCTTATGGAACCCTTGAATACAGCACCAATAACGGTTCAACATGGACAGCAATAACAAGCCCTGTTTCACAATATGTTAGTCAATCAAGCTGGGCTACAGCCACAGTAACAAGCCAACAAGTACCGGCTTTTTTAAATCAAAGTGATTTGCGCCTACGTTTTGCATTTGTTAATTCTGGGTATGGAACAAATCCTGCTTTTGCTGTTGATAATATTCAAGTTACAGATAATATTCCAACCACCGTTAATGAACTAAATGTCGAAGAATCCATCCACCTCACTTGGTTGAATCAAGAAAAAAAGCTTTTGGTTACTTGTAAAGATAATTGTCCCGAAAGCATCAGCATCGTTGATATGATGGGAAGAGAAATTTATGCTGTTCAAGGAGGCAAACAAGCGCCTCAAATTGTTCATCTCAATTCATTTCTTCCAGGTATTTACATTTTAAGAGCGACTTCAGGTTCGCAATTATTCACAAAAAAAATTCTGCTTACGGAGAGGTAAAAACAATTAAATTTATTTTTTAGTCCAGCTAAAAAATAAATATGCAATGGTTAATGCCGATACTACTTGAAATTAGTACAATAAGGCCATGCTGCAATTGGACTAAATTGAAAGTGTAATCGGTATAAAACGTAAATTTACCCCAAAATAAAGTCATGAAAAAATTAATACTTATAGCTGCAATACTTATCTCCAACAAAATAATTGCACAAATATTGGCAGGCCCTATGTTGGGCTATGTAGAGCACAGAGAAGCTGCCATATGGATTGAAGTAGATGAAAAGGTAAACAAGGTGGGCATTAAGTATTGGGTAAAAAATAATGCGACAAACAAAAACACCTTAATGTATAAAGGTGCACTTAACAATAAGTACAATCCTATTACTTTTATATTGCCCGAATTGTTGATGAATACAAGCTATCAATACCAATTTGAAATGGATGGTAAAGAAGTTTTTCCTGCTAAAATTTATGAATTTAAAACCAAAGAATTATGGGAATGGCGCAAACCAGCCCCCGATTTTAAATTTCTTTACGGCTCCTGCGTTTATTTAAACGATTCAACTTACGATAGGCCAGGTAAACCCTACGGACAAAACCCCGCCATGCTCGAAAAAATGGCCGATGCTGAAGCTGATTTTACTATTTGGGGTGGCGATAATTTATACCTCCGCGAAGCTGATTTCAGCAGTGCATCAGGCATAGCGTATAGGTATAGCCACGATAGAGCTGCAAAAGCCTACCAGCGTGTATTGTCAGTTAGGCCTAATTATGCTACTTGGGATGATCATGATTACGGACCGAATGACTCTAATCATTCCTTTGATTTGAAACAGGTAACATACAACTGTTATAAAAATTATTTCCCTCAAAAAACTTATGGCAACAATGGTATAGATGGAATTTACCAAACATTTAAATATAGCGATGCTCAGTTTTTTATGATGGATGACCGATTTTACCGCAGTGCCAATGAAATACCCGGTATAATCAATGGCAAAGCCAATCAAGATAAAAGTTATTATGGCAAACAGCAAATGGATTGGCTAAAAAGTGCACTTATTAGTAGCAATGCGGTGTTTAAATTTATTGTTAATGGTGGCCAGGTATTAAATACCATTGCCGATAAAGAATGTTTAAGAAGCTACGATGCAGAGTTTAACGACCTAATGAATTATATCACAACTAATAAAATAAATGGTGTTATCTTTTTATCGGGCGATAGGCATTTTAGTGAAATGCATAAAATAAGTACACCCGGTTTTTACGATTTATATGATTTTACTTGTTCGCCCATTGCATCGGGCGTATATGCGGTTGATAAGTCAAAAGAATTTGTAAATCCTACAAGGGTAGAGGGCAGTTTATTTATTGGCAACAACTTTTCTAGAATAAGTATTTCTGGTGCTAAAAATGAACGCAAAGTAAACTTCGAAATTATTGATGCCAATGGCGAAAAAAAGTGGGAGTACAACATCAATCAGGCGCTGCTTTCTGTGCCCAAGTAGCTATTTTGAATCTGGCGCGAGTCTGAATCTGGCGCGAGTCTTCAGACTCGTGACCACAATGTCATCAAACAAATGAATCTGGCGCGAGTCTTCAGACTCGTGACCACAACATCATTCCAAAAATACGCTCTAAAGCCTTCTACTTCAATCCAAAAAAGTCCGTGAGCACTTTATGTTATTGCAAAACTTTGTTGACCAAAGATTCCTAATGCATAATCTGGTTTTAATAGCGCATGCCAACTTTTTTTGCTAAACAAATCAATCTTAATGTTAAGAGCAGAAAAATTATAGATGAACTGAAATACTTTTTAGTTGTGAAAATTTAATTTACTTTTGCAAAATTAACACTAATAGTAGTAAACAACAAAGTAAACTCCTAATTATTATATAATATGCAACTCAACTTTACAGAGTTTAAACCAAATCAAAAAAGATGGTTTAACAAATCCACAATTTTACTAACACTTTGTAGCCTTTTATTCTTTGCGCAAAGCTATGCACAAACAATTACAACAAGTGCCATTGCAGGTGCTCCATTCTGTGCTGGCGCTAGTGTTAATGTTACTTACACAAAAACAGGAACTTTTAATCCAGGCAATGTTTTTACTGCCGAATTAAGCGATGCAAGCGGAAGTTTTGCAAGTCCTGTAGCTATTGGTGCTTTAACTTCAGTTAATGCAGGCACTGTAGCTTCAACAATTCCTGCCAATGCCTCTACCGGAAATGGATATAGAATTAGAGTTGTTGCAAGTAATCCAATAGTTACTGGTACTAGTAATGCAATTAATTTAACCATCAATGCAAAACCAGCAACGCCTATTATTTCATCTAATTATTGTGTAGGTGGCGGATTTGTGCAATTGACTAGTTCAGCTGCATCTAGTTATTTATGGAGTACTGGGCAAACAACACAAACAATATTGGTTAACCTTGCAGGTTCTTACTCCGTTACTGTTTCAAATGCAGCAGGTTGTACCAATACCGGAAGCATTCAGGTTTCAACAGAATTAGCAGTTAATGGAGGTTTTGAAGCGGGTAACACTGGCTTTACTTCAGGATACCCGTTTTTATCTCCAACACCTGTAAATCCCAATGGCTTAATTCCTGAAAATTTATACACCATTGCAACAGATGCAAACTTTTATCATCCTAACTTTTTTGCCCGTTCAAGAACAAACACAGGTACAGGCAAATTTATGGTGTTTAATGGTTCGGGTACATTGCCAATTGCATGGCAACAAAATGTTGATGTAGTTGCAGGCACTACTTATTATTTTTCTGCCTATGCTTTAAGTGTTAACAATGTGTCTCCTTTTGCTCAATTGCAGTTTAATATAAATGGAAGTCAATTAGGAACGGTTGCAGTTTTAGGAGCGGGTGCTACTGCAGCGGCTGGTCCATTTAACTGGGTTCGCTTTTTTGGCCAATACGTTGCAACAACAACTGGTTCAATTGTAATTTCTATTGTCGATTTGGAAACTGCTTTATCTGGTAATGACTTTGCAATTGACGATGTCTCTTTTTCAACTTTATCGCCAGCTTCAATTACGGTAAACCCAACATCAAATGCTGGCGTGCCTGCCTGTGCGCTTTCTCCAATTAATTTTGCGTCTAATTTAATTGGAGGCAGCAGTTCTTTTACTTATTCTTGGACTGGCCCAAGTGGTTTTACTTCAGCGCTTGCAAATCCGGTTATTCCGTCTGCTATTAGCACTAATGCGGGCCTTTATACACTTACAGTAACTGATCTTAATGGCTGTACAACTGCAGGAAGTACTACCGTTATTGTTAATCCAGCAACAACGGTAACTGCTGGCATTTCATCATCTTCAATTTGTTTAGGGCAATCAGTAAATTTAACTTCTACAGGTTCTGGTGCTACAGCCACTGCAATGCAAGATTCATTTGATGGAGTTACCAACAATTGGACAACAACAAATACTTCTACAGGAGGTACGCCCGCCACGGCTGCTTGGACATTGCGACCTAATGGTTACAATCCTGAGTTAGTTATAAACTCCAACAATGCATCACAATTTTATTTGTGTGATAGCTGGAATCAAAATGGTACTGCTACAAATACTATTTTGCGATCGGCGCCAATAAATACAGTAGGTTATACTTCCCTTAGCTTAAACTTTTTTCACTATTTTAGATATGTTGCCTCAACAGGTAATGCAGCAAGGGTAGAGGTTTCTACAAATAATACTACTTGGACTACTGTTGCTAGCTACTCTGTAAACGAAGGAACAAATACTGCATTTTTAAGTAGAACAATTAACTTAAATGCATATACTGGAAATGCTACCTTATATGTTCGTTTTAGATATGCATCTACAGCAAGAGCTAAATATTGGGCAATTGACAATGTAAGATTAAGTGGAAATACCTCAGCATCGTTTAGTTGGTCATCAATACCTGTTGGATTTACTTCTAATTTGCAAAATCCTACAGCCGTAGCGCCAACTGTATCTACTACCTATACTCCCACACTTACCTTCTCTATTGGATGTACAACTTCTGCAGCCCCAGTTTCAGTAGTTGTAGGCTCAGTGCTTACATCAAGTGCTACACCTTCAGAGTTTTGCCTTGTAGGTGGTACTTCTGTTTTAACAGTTACTGTTCCTGCAGGTTATACAGCCGATTGGTATGCTACTCCAAGCGGTGGATCGCCATTGGCAGGTGGAGCCAATACTTTAACTTACTCTCCAGTAGTTTTGGCAACAACAACTTATTATGTTCAAGTAAGAAAAACTAATAGTACTTGCTCGGCAACTTCTAGAACCCCAATTACTGTTACCGTAAATGGTGTGCAAGTTCCATCTGTTGCAATATCTGTTACATCAGGTTCAAATCCTGCATGTAATGGGGCCAATGTAACTTTCACGGCAGTGCCAACAAATGGTGGCTCAGCACCATTATATCAATGGACTAAAAATGGTACTAATATACCAGGTGCTACATCACTTACCTATACTGGCGTGGCTGGATCGGCTTTTGTTGATGGCGATTTGATTCGTGTTGTATTAACTTCCAATGCTAATTGCGCAAGTCCAACTGTAGCTACAAGTTCAGCGATCTCAATTGGAGTATCACCTATACTTGTGCCAAGTGCTAATATCTCAATAACATCAGGAAATAATCCAGCTTGTAACGGAAGCTCAATAACCTTTACAGCAGTGCCTACAAATGGAGGAGCTGCGCCAGCTTATCAATGGACTAAAAATGGTTTTAATATTACGGGAGCCACCTCAGCAACTTATACAGGCCTAACTGGTACTAATCTTTTAAATGGCGACATAATTAGAGTGGTATTAACTTCCAATGCAAATTGTGTAAGTACAACTACAGTTACCAGTGCTACTATTACATTGTCGGTAATAGCTAATGTTGCTCCAACTGTTGCAACTGCAATTACTACTGGTTCAAATCCAACATGTATAAACAATTCAGTAATTTTTACAGCCACACCAACCAATGGAGGTGCTGCCCCATTATATCAATGGACTAAAAATGGACTCAACATTGGTGGCGCAACTTCATCAACATATACAGCATTAGCAGGTACTGATTTTATCAATAACGATTTAATTAGGGTAGTATTAACCTCTAACGTAGCTTGTGCTTTACCAGCAACAGTAACAAGTGCTGCTATTGCAATGGTTATTAAAGAATCTCCAACTGCAAGTGCTAGCGCCACTCCTACATCGGTTTGTAGCGGTGCAACAGTAAATTTAACTTCCACTGCTCCAACCATTAAACCAGCAACACTTTTAAGTGAGAATTTTAATGCTGCTACAAACTCATGGACTACAACTAATAATTCAACTGGCGGTACAACGGCTACTGCTGCCTGGACATTGCGACTAAATGGTTACAACCCCGGAAATGCTATTATTTCAAATACTCAATCTCAGTTTTATTTGTCAGATAGTAGAAACCAAAATGGAACATTAACCAGAACCACCTTGGTTTCTCCTGTAATGAATACGGTTGGCTATGCTACTTTGAGTTTAAATTTTTGGCATTACTATAGATATGTTGGTCCTGCACCAAGCGATTCAGCTATAGTTGAAGTATCTACAAATGGAGGTGCAAATTGGACCATCGTAGCTAGTTATGTTGCTAGCCAAGGTGTATCTAATGCATTTGCTAACCCTGTCATTAATTTGAATGCTTATATTAACAATGCTACTTTCAATATCAGGTTTAGATATGCTACAACAGCGCGTAAACGTTATTGGGCAATTGACAATGTAACTGTTACTGGTACACCTATAACTTATACTTATAATTGGTCATCTACCCCAGCAGGATTTAGCTCAGCAATACAAAACCCTACTGCAAATCCAACAGTAAATAGTGTTTATTCAGTTACCATTAACAGCTCTAATGGTTGCACTGCCAGTGCTTCTAGTGCTCAAGTAAATGTTAACCCAAGTCCAGTGCCATCTGTTGCAACTGCTGTTACTACAGGATCAAATCCAACTTGTAACGGCAATTCGGTAACTTTTACTGCTACACCAACAAATGGTGGTACTTCTCCCACGTATCAATGGACTAAAAATGGAGCTAATATAGCCGGAGCTAATTCGGACACATACACTGCAGTTGCAGGAACAAATTTTGTAAGTGGTGATTTAATTAGGGTTGTATTAACAAGTAATGCTGCTTGTGCAAGCCCAGCAATTGTAACAAGTACTCCAATTACTATGATTATAGATGCAAATATAACTCCAACCGTATCAATTGCAATTACAAGTGGTTCTAATCCAACATGCAATGGTAGTTCAATAACTTTTACAGCTACTCCAACCAACGCTGGAACAAGTCCTACTTACGATTTTAGAGTTGATGGAATTTCTGTTCAAAACGGTTCATCAAATACCTTCACAACAATTACTCTAACCGCCAGTCAACAGGTGGATGTTTTGCTTACAAGCAATAATAGCTGCGCTTCAACACCAAACGCAACTAGTAATGTTATAACAATTACATTTTTAACACCAGTAACACCTACAATTAGCATAAGCAGCTCACAAACAAACTTATGTACTGTAGGTATTAGTTTTAGTTCTTCAATCACTAATGGCGGTTTAAGCCCTGCTTATCAATGGAAAAGAAATGGATCTAATATTTCTGGAGCCAACAGTGCTACTTTTACATCAACTGGTTTATCCAATGGCGATGAAATTACATGTGAATTAACTTCAAATGCAGCTTGTCCAATACCGGCTTCCGTGGTGTCAAATAGCATAAACGTAGTTTTAACAGGAGCAACAACTACTTGGTTAGGTTTAACTAACGATTGGAGTGTAGGTTCTCCAATAAATTGGAGCAACGGTTATCCTTCAAGCAATACCACCGCAGTTATTGCCGCAGGCACACCCAATCAACCTATAATTAATGATGTTGTGGAGTGTTTTAATATTCAAATTGAATCAGGAGCAAGTTTAACAATCAATGGTGTAAATCAAATAAATGTGTATGGTAAATTTACCAATAATGGAACATTTAATGCAGGCTTTGGATCAGTAGAGTTTTTAAGTTGCAGCGGAACTTCAGTGCAAGCGCATGAAATAACCAGCAACAATGGTACAGTAACCAACTTCTTTAATGTTACCTTAAATGATTTGGCTGGCTTAAATTTAACTGCCGATGCCAATATCTCAGGAACCTTAACATTAACAAATGGTAACTTTAACAACGCCAGCAATGTATTTACATTTGTTTCAACAGCCAGTGGCACAGCGCGCATTGCACCTGTTCCTGCAACAGCCAATTTTGTGGGTAACATCACAATGCAACGTTATGCCCCAGGACCAAAAACAGGTTGGACACAATTAGGTACTCCAGTTCAAGGTGCTACTTTAGCGCAATGGCAAGATGATTTTGCAACTTCTGGTTATACAGGCTCAACGGGGACTGTTGGAGGATTTATATCGGTTTATACTTACAATGAACCAACACCGGGTTTATTTGATGCGGCAGGTTCTTATTTGGCTGCAACCAATGTAACAAATAGCATACCAGTAGGAAAAGGATTTTGGATATACCTTGGTACTGGATCTGTTAATACCGCCAATGTAACAATCGATGTAACTGGGCAGCCACACACAGGTAGCTTTAACTTTAACCCAAGTTATACCAATTCAGGTTTCCCATTTGATGATGGATATAATTTAATAGCTAATCCTTATCCAAGTGCAATTGATTGGTTATCTCCAAATTGGACAAAAACAAATATCAACAACGCCATTTACATGTATCAAGCAGATAATGGACAATTTGCAAGTTTTGTTGATGGTATTGCTACCAACGGAGGTTCAAGATTTATTGCTTCTTCTCAAGGTTTCTATATTCAAGCTAATGCAGCAAGTCCGGTATTAAGCATTACAGAAAATGCTAAAACAGCATCTAACCCGGTATTAATTAAGGAAGAGGATCCTTCGAACGTATTAAGAATAAAAATAAATGGCGATAATGTGAATGATGAAATGGTAATCCATATTAATCAGTATGCTAAAATGAACTTCGATGGGCATTATGATGCTAAGAAAATGTTTAGCAACGATCCAATGAATCCTTCTATCAGCAGTCTTAAAAATGCCTACGACTTATCTATCAACAGCTTACCATATAGTGGAAGCACCATGAGTATTCCAGTACGTGTAACTGTTGGAAGTAATGGTATGTATAATTTAACTTGGACTGGTATGGAAGGCTTCCCAGAAGGTAGCTGCTTTGTTATTGAAGATTTAGATAATGGTATTAAAACTACTTTAGAAAATAATGGTGTTTATTACTTTAATGCTACAGCTGGATTTAAAGCACCACGTTTTGTTATACATGTGAGCACACCATTGCCACGTAGCATAGCTGAAGCAAGTTGCAGCAATAGTCAAGATGGAAGTATTACTGTTACCAATCCTTCAACTACTGAAAGCAAAGTGCAATTAAAAGATGTAAATGGTAACTTAATTAAAGAAGCTACTATTACCAATGCTTATACTTTTGATAAATTGGCTGTAGGAACTTATCAATTAAATTATCCATTAGCAACAGCATGTGGCGATATGACTCAATTGGTAAATGTTACAGCTGCCGAAAAATTATCTGCCAACTTTGAGGTAAGTGCTAAAGAAGTAAAAAACACTGAAGAGCTTACGTTTACTACCACTCAATCAAAAGGAAATAATCTTACTTGGGATTTTGGTGATGGTTCAACTGCAAATGGAGCGTCAATCATTAAGCATCAATACAAAGAAGCTGGTGTTTATGAGGTAAGTTTAACAAATAGTAAAGGTGAATGTAGCATTACTGAAAAAACTGTTTTAAGTGTAAGTAATGGCATACAAAGCCAAGCAAACAGCATGGAAGTGAATCAACAAAATGGTGCTTTCTATGCCGTATTTAACTTTGCTGAAAACACATTGGTAACCATAAGATTAACAAATGCAATAGGTCAAGAAGTTGCAGCTACTCAGCAGTTTGAAGGCAAAAACGGAAGAGTTAAATTGCAATTAGACAATGCAGCCGAAGGCATTTACATGATAATTTTAAACAATGGTAAAGAAAGCTTCACACAAAAAATAGTGAAGTAATTAACCATCTTTTAAAACAATAAAGCAAAAGCGGCTTATCAATTGATAAGCCGCTTTTTTAGTTATTTATGGCTTACTTTTAAAAGGTTTGCTTATCTAGCTTCTCTGGCGCGAGTCTTCAGACTCGTGCCCTCAACTACCTGGCGCGAGTCTTCAGACTCGTGCCATTAACATCATTCCACAAATGCCTTTTAAAACTACAGCGCGTTTGTAGTTGAATGCAAATGATTTAAATATATTTCTATTGCAGCAGAACTATAAAGCGTAAATTATTTAATACTTTTCTGCGCAGGCAAGAGGCCTTAATGTAGCTTCACTTGCGGGACGCGAGCGAGTGCGAAGCTTTTCTTGCCCATCAATTCCTTATCATATAACAACTAGCGCATTATTGTGCTACCTGTTTTTTTGATTTTATTTGCAGTTTAAGTTTGGTAATTTGTTCCTCTAGCATTTTAATATACTTGTCTTTGTATTCATCTGCATAAAAGTTCATATTGTCCGACTTGGCGCCTACAAGCCCTTGTGCAAACTGGTTTCCCGAAACGTTATAAATTTGAGTGGCATCTATATTTAATATCTGCGCAATATCTACACCCAACACTTGGGCAATTTTTTGCACTTTAGAAATGGTAAGATCCACCTCATTTCTTTCTATTTTACTGTAGCCGCTGAGGCTCATTTCCATTTCACGAGCTACGATTTCGCGCGACAATTCCTTTTGCTCGCGGTATTTTTTGATGCTATTTCCTATGTCCATGATTATAGTAATTAAATATCCTCAAAAGTAGCAAAATAACTTTAATAATAGCAAAAAATCCTTATAAATGGCAGAAAAATACAAATAAATTTACTTTCTTTGTCGACCAAGAAAACTTTGCAACGCAGCCTTGAATTAAATACGCGAATACAAAGTAAATAATTTTTTAAAAAGTGAAGCATGCTCAATGTTACAACAGTTATAACAAAAATATAGTTTACAATGAATAGGAAACATTTTAAATTTTTAACCACAACAGTTTGCATGTTATGCGTTGGAATGGCGCAAGCACAAACCGTTGTAAATGCCACCGGTGGTAGTGCATCTGGTCCAAACGGGAGCGCATCATATAGTATAGGGCAGGTGGTGTATACCACAAATGCTTCTGGAAGCGGCAGTGTTGCCCAAGGTGTGCAGCATGCCTATGAAATATTTCCTGTGGCAAACAGTAATGTTTACAATCTTACAGCCAATGTGTATCCCAATCCTACTGCAGATATGCTTGTATTACAGCTGGGTAATTATACTCAAGGTTCATACAGTTATGTTTTGCACGATTCGCAAGGGAAGCTTGTTTTGAGCGGCAGCATACAATCGCAACAAACTCTTATTGATACAAAGTTGCTCCCTACGGCTGCTTATTTCTTAAGCATCATTGATAATAAAAAAGAAAAAATAGAAACATTTAAAATTATAAAAAACCAATAATCATGTTCACAAACAAAAAGAAAATCGCTACAGTATTATTTATTTGCCTAACTCATTTATCCTTCTGCATCTATACAATGGCGCAGACTCCCGAAAAAATGAGCTATCAGGCGGTTATTCGTGATGGTTCAAACACCTTGGTTGTGAATCAACAAGTAGGTATGCAAATTAGTATTTTGCAGGGCAGTGCCAATGGTACCGCGGTGTTTACCGAAACACACAATGCACCCACCAATGCCAATGGCTTGGTTAGCATAGAAGTGGGAGGTGGTACTGCAGTTTTAGGAAGTATTAATGGAGTTAATTGGGCAAACGGACCCTACTTTATTAAAACAGAAACCGACCCAACAGGCGGCAGTAATTATACTATAACAGGTACAAGTCAATTATTGAGTGTGCCTTACGCCATGTATGCCGCAGCAAGTGGCAGCAGCATTCCTGGTCCTCAAGGGCCGGCTGGAGCCACAGGAGCAACCGGTCCTCAAGGGCCAGCTGGTAACGATGGTGCTACTGGACCGCAAGGACCTGCCGGAGCAACAGGGCCTCAAGGTATAACAGGGGCAACTGGTCCACAGGGACCGCAAGGCCCTGCAGGAAGTTATTCCGCAGGTACCGGTATCAGTATCAATAATAATATCATTAGTAACACGCAACCCGACCAAACGGTGAGTATTAATGGCACAGGCATCAGCACCGCATCGGGAACCTACCCTAATTTTACGATTAATACACCAGCATATACTGCAGGTAACGGCATTGAATTGAATGGGCAAAGTATCATAAATACGATGCCTTTTACATTTGGTGATACCACGCAGCCTCAATTTGTATTTCATAGGGGGAAAAAACTATTTGTTAAATACATTGGTGTTAAAAGTTGGAGGCCAGTTGGCGGAACTGGACAAGTTTCTTTTGTAAGTTGTTTGCCATCAGAAATATATACGGGAAGCTACACCGATGGGTCTTTAAATACTATTGATATAGTAAATCACTATGGTCCGGGTAGTTATGCAGCATTTGCATGTGATACATTGAATTTTCAGGGGTCATCTAATTGGTATTTGCCTAGTCTTTCAGAAATGATCGCTGTTGAGCGACAATTGGATATTCTATCGATCCAACTGGATGAATATTGGGCAACTAGTTCATGGACATCAAATACCGGTAATGCATCAGAAGCTTTTAGAGTTGCTATTAATGGAAATATTGGAGGGGGATATGTTTTAGCAGGGCAGCAAGGTATATCAAATATCTTTTGTGTTAGAAAAAATTAGCTGTGAGCATAAAAAAGCGGGCTATCTAGGATTACTGTTAATTTCTTCAAAAGCATTGCAATAAAGCTAGTCTAAGCATCTGGCGCGAGTCTTCAGACTCGTGCCCTCAAAATCATTTTCTAAAATGCCTTTAAAACTTCCTGCTTAAACCTTTACATCTTAAATTTTACCTTAAAAGCATACTTTTAAAAGGGTTCCTCCTGAATGACAGCGTTTTTTTGTCTTTCAGGAGGAATCTTTTTTAGATGATGAGGTGCAGTAATAAAATTAGCGCTGATGTTTATGATGGCATAAAACTTTGCATCTTAACTTATGACTCAGATGCTTGCTTTTAAAAGGTTTCCTCCCGAATGACACTGTTTTTTTGTTTTTCAGGAGGAATCTTTTTTTGATGATGAGGTACAGTATCAAATAAGACGCAAATCTATAAATAGTATATTATTTAATCCTTTTCTGTGCAGGCCGGAGGCCTTTAGGTAGCTTCACTCGCGGGACGCGAGCGAAGGCGGAGCGCTGATATTTATGCAAGCTTAAACCTTTACATCTTAAATTTTACCTTAAAAGCCTCCTTTTAAAAGGTTTCCTCCTGAATGAACTGTGTCAAAATCCAAATTAATTTTTAAAATTCTTTATAAATCATTTGACTTTTTCCAATTACAAAAGCTTGCCTTAGAAGTTTATTCGCAATTGCAATCAAGGCGAGCTTTCCATTTTTACCTCTTTCTGTTAAGCGTTCAAACATTTCTTTGCAAGCTTTATTACATGTTCGGGCTCTCATAGCACATAAATATAGTAACTTTCGCATCCGAGCCATTCCCATTTTGCAAATTTTGACTTTGCCTTTTACACTGGTTCCCGATTCAAATATTCGTGGACTTAACCCAACATAAGCGCACAATTGTTTACTGTTTTCAAATCGCTCAAAACCATCTGTTATCAATATCAATGTCATGGCTGCTCGTTTGCCAATGCCTTTTATGGTTTGTAATCGTTGAAATAAATCTTGATGAAACGTAAGTGTGATTTTGGTTAGTTCTTTTTCTATTAATTCAATTTGCTTGGTAACATGTTCTATTTCTTTTAATAAAATTTTTGCGCCTATTTTATTATTAATTCCACTCTCAGCAAAGGCTTCTTGTTGATTTTTTAACCGGGTTGATTGCCCTATAAAACTATCTTGCAGTGCCTGCAATTGTTGCATTTGTAGCATGTGTTCTGCTCTAGGTTTCCACTCAATAGGGTTTTCTACTTTGCCATATTCTGCAATAATTGCAGAATCTCTTTTATCCGTTTTTGTTCGCATCAATCGCATTTGAGAAAACCGTTTTATTGTTAAAGGATTAACTACGCTAACTTTCATCCCTTGATCATGTAAGTAAATTGCTAACTGCAAATAATAAACTCCAGATGCCTCCATTACGCAGGCGCTGTTGGGCGTTAAATGCGCTGAGAATTTTTTAAATCCTTCTGCATTATTGCTAAATTTTAAATGCCGATAACTGTCTTTTGTTGTTGTTGGCAAGGCAACATCGAAGGTGTTTTTGGAGATATCAATCCCAACTGTTACTTTTGTTTCCATATCCTTTTTGTTTTTATTACAAACGGAAAAGAAATACTGTTTAGCCTATCTATCCTGTATTCGGGTTTAGTGCTTGTAACACTTATCCCAATGAACTGTCCAGGTTTTACAGTAAAAGGAAAGGGGATTAGCATTCAGGACGGTATCGAAGTACCTATGACAATACTTAATCTTATTCCTTTCCTTCTTTTCTGTTTGTTATGTTTTTTAAGTTATTTATCAATCAAATTTATAAAAGTTCACAAACATAGGATGACAGCATTTTTTTGTCTTTCAGGAGGAATCTTTTTTTGATGATGAGTTGCAGCAATAAATTAAACGCTGATATTTATGCAAGCTTAAACTTTTACATCTTAACTTTTACCTTAAAAGCATACTTTTAAAAGGTTTCCTCCTGAATGAACCAGTTTTTTTGTCTTTCAGGAGGAATCTTATTTTTGATGATAAGGTACATTATCAAATAAGACGCAAATCTATAAAGAGTATATTTTTTAATCCTTTTCTGTGCAGGCCGGAGGCCTTTGGGTAGCTTCACTCGCGGGACGCGAGCGAAGGCGGAGCGCTGATATTTATGCAAGCTTAAACCTTTACATCTTAACTTTTACCTTAAAAGCTTACTTTTAAAAGGTTTCCTGCTGAATGACACTGTTTTTATTGTCTTTCAGGAGGAATCTTTTTTAGATGATGAGGTGCAGTATCAAATAAGACGCAAATCTATAAAGAGTATATTATTTAATCCTTTTCTGTGCAGGCCGGAGGCCTTTAGGTTGCTTCACTCGCGGGACGCCATTCGCGTCAAGTTAACCTTTTATCGAATAAACACCAAAGTGTTAAGAAATAAGCTATAGCAAAGGTTTAGGAGTCAAAATGAAATAGCTACTTGCATAAATTTTAATTAGCGTTAAAAAATGAAAGCAAGTAACTATTCCAATACAAATGTAAAAAAAACTTTTGTTCTTTCCTTAACCCACATTTAATAAGGAAATTAAGTATAGAATATGGCTTTAGTAAACGTAAGTGTAAGAAAATAAGTGCCATTAATTTTATCAGTGGTTTTTTCTTAATGGCAATTCAAAACAACAACACTTATTCAAGTTGGGCACAGCAAATCTCATTGCTTAGCAATCGACTTATTAGTAAACAAGGTTTATGCGAACGCATGGGTCAACCTGCTGTTGATATGGTTAGAAGCCTTTTAGAAAATTATATTAAACGTTCCTATGAATCAATAAAAATAAAAGGATTATTTAATTCTTTTAAACGTGTGTTAATTCAAGATAGTACAACACTTAGTTTGCCATGTTCACTAGTAAATCATTTTCAGGGAAATAAATCTAATTGAAGTCAAAGAGCTGTTGCTCGCATTCAGTGTGTTTTCGATTATTTAAGTGGCAGTTTTAGCTATTTTGGACTACATAGTTATACGGAGAATGATCAAAGTGCAGCAATGCAGGTATCGTCATATATAAAGAAGGGAGATTTGATAATTCGAGATCTGGGGTATTTTACATTTAATTCGATTGAATCAATCATAGAGAAAAAAGCTTTTTTTGTAAGCAGACTACCTCACAATGTATCAATTTTTGACATCAAGTTAAAGTCCAGTATAGATATTTTAAAACTATTAAGAAAAAAAAATCATTATGATGGTTGGGTATTAATTGGAAGCAATCAAAGGATAAAAGTACGTTTAATAGTTAAAAGAGTTCCTCAGCATATTGCTCAGGAACGAAGAAGAAAAGCAAAGAAGAACAATGATAAAAGATTTAGCTATAGCAATCGATATCTAAAATTACTTGATTACACATTTTATATCACAAACGTTGAAGAAAATGTTTGGAATTATGAGCAGGTTTATAAGGCATATAGAGTGAGATGGAAAGTGGAAATTATTTTTAAATCTTGGAAAAGCCATTTTTACATTGATAAACTAATCCACAAGCAGTGTAATAATTACAATCGAGTAAAATGTATAATTTATCTAATGTTGCTATTTATTATGCTGATACACATTAAGCTTATTAATCCAATAGAAAAAAGGTTAATTGAAAAGTACAACAAACAAATAAGTTTACTTAAGATTGCTAAAATAATATCGAATAATTTTAGACTTATTATTGGCCAGTCTTTAGAACTATTGGACCATTTTATAATTAGGGTTCACTCAAAAAGTTGCATGTTTTAAAATTAGTTCAAAACAAAACTGTGAGTTATTCTTGAGTAAAAACATGTATTTTATTTTTGATATTTGACACTTTACAAAAGTATAGACATGCTGCTGCATCAACCTGATT
>CAIKXD010000150.1 GCA_903831265.1 uncultured Bacteroidota bacterium | reverse complement strand
TTTCAGTTTTAATAAAGTAAGTTCCCGCGGCCCAGTTAATACCAGCAAAGGTTCCCGTTGTGGCAGTGCCAGTACCTATTTTTATGCTCAGCAAACCATTGCCATTGGTAGTTGCCGTTTGGGTTTCTACATACACAGCTGTGCCAGTCTCACTGCCTTGCAATACACTAATTCTAATACCCACTTGGGTGCCTGCCAACAAAACATTGCTGCTGTTGCGAATAACTGATTGGTAACTCATTTTTTGTGGCGCTTGGGCGGTAGTCTGTTGTAGAAAACAACACAATAGGTTGATTAATAAAAATGATTTCACTTTCATTGTTGGTTTGTTTTTGAGATAAATTTTAAATAGTCAATATTTTACAATGCTTTAATGATGCCTACATACAATACTGTCATTGCATCTATTTTACTAGACAGCAACCTATTTTTTGTATAGCATTATTAAAACAACATCGAGATCGTGTTTCTATAATTTTATAGAATTATCATAGCGGGGAAAGATGGTTTTGACAGGATTTGGAACACAAGAATACCATTAAAAACGATGCAGAAAATTACTATGACGAGTAAAGGCATATTGATGGCACGAAGAATTTTTAAATGGCACGAAATGCTATTTTTATGGCACGAAACACGAAATGAATTGGTACTATTCCGAGTAACGACCATCGCCGCATCATTAAAAAAAGAAGGGTATAAAATATTTCCTCTACTGCAATGGGGAAAAGAACTTTGCAAATTTTATGATGGCGGATGATTGTATGAAGTTTAATAAAACAACAATCCTACTTTTACAAAAAACAGGAGATGACAGATATTAAAATTGGTATTGTAGAAGATGAAGGCATTACTTCGGAAGTAATTAAACTTTCTTTGCAAAAACTTAAATACAAAATTGCTACCCCTGCCTTTACTTACGAACAGGCAATAGCTATGGTGGATGAAGAAAAACCAGATTTGGTTTTGATAGACATAAATTTAGGAGAAGAGAAAGACGGTATTGATCTTGCCCTCGTTTTAAAAGATACTTATCGCACTCCATTTATTTTTCTAACGGCCAACAGTGATGCCGCAACAATTTCGAGGGCAAAAAAAGTAAATCCTTTGGCGTTTTTAGTAAAACCATTTAGTCAATTAGACTTGCATACATCCATTGAAATAGCTTACAACAACTATCTATCCAATAAAATTGAAAGAAAAATTGATAGTAATTTTGTGGTGATGAAAGTGGGTCGTTTGTTTCAAAAAATCGATTCTACCGAAATATTATTTCTTAAGAACAACAACCACTATTTTAATGTCCAGCTTACCAATGGAGAAACCATTATCGTGCGCTCATCTACAACAGAGATATTGGATTTATTACCAGCAAACAACTTCATGAAAATTAGCCGATCACACATCATAAATACGACTAGTATTCATAAAATAGACAACTCATTTGTGTATCTAAACAACTTTAAATTTGAGTATAATAAATCCCTGAAAGCCGATCTTCTAAAAATCATGAACAAGCATGCTTAAAATTGCCAGCATTTAGTCAATTATACTAAGAAAATAACGGGGAACTTTACAAACAGATCGTTTCTATTTTTTCACCTTAACATGGCGCTCCTTAAAAATAATTACAAACATACTCCCCTGCTGGTACTCATAAGTAATGCTTCCATGCAATTGCATCGCCAAACTTTTTAACATTGAAAAACCAATGGTAGTAACGTTTTCAAAACTAAAGCCACTTGCCAAACCTGGGCCATTGTCATGAAAAGACAATCTATAAGCACCATTCTCCCACTCCTTTATTTCAATCAACACTTTATTGTGC
>CAIKXD010000149.1 GCA_903831265.1 uncultured Bacteroidota bacterium | reverse complement strand
GTGTTACCTACAATGCTAATAATATTGCACTTATTTCCTTTGATATCAAAGGAAATTTACAATGGGTAAAAACAATTGATAAAAAACAAACCGATCAAAATGTTGACCAATTTATTGGCTATGGTAGTATAGAAAATGAGGCAGGTATGAGTTTTGTGCATCATCAAAAGCAAAAAGGAGTTCATCAATTAATTGTGAATACACTTTCTAAAGAGGGCCAACTGGTAAAAGGCAATTCTATTATTTTGAATGAGAAAAATTACGAGTGGATGCCAAAAAGCTTAAAGCAAGTGGGTGCGCATGAAGCTATTTTGCCTTATCAGTTTAAAAATAAAATTGGGTTTGCTAAAATTCAAATTAAATAATAGCTGGTGGTTTTTTTATTCAAAGACAGGTCCGATCTTAACTTAATTTTTCTACTCCTATTAAGTGTTGCAGTGCATTTTCATGTGTGGATGCAATCGCCCTTAATTATTGCAAACGAATCGGATGGTTTATTGTCTTTTTTATTACTGCACTATGTTCAGCCTTTGCCACCTTTAGTATTAATAGTATTATTTCATACCATTATATTAAGCCAGGCTATACGATTAAATATTTTGTTGAGTAACTTTAAAATGTTTCAGCAAATTAGTTATATACCTGCCTTTACCTATATTATTTTAACAGCCATGTTTCCTTATTGGGATGTTATAAGTGCAGGTTTAATTGCGAATTCATTGGTTATCTGGATACTTGTAAAGTTGTTACGCTTGTATGACCAAAACCAACCCAAAACCTTAGAGTTTAATATTGGTTTAATAGTGGGTATATCCATTATTTTGCATGAGCCCATTGCTATATTAATAGCCGTGGTTTTGTTTGCGCTTCTTATCATAAGGCCATTTAAATTGGCAGAATGGTTGGTTTTAATAATGGGTATTTTACTTCCTTTTTATTTTATTTTTACCTATGTTTTTTTAACTGGAAATATTGCCGACTTCAGACAATTTTTACCCAAATTAGACTGGAAAAATCCACTAGTACAACCTAGTTTTAATGTTATTTTAGCCTTAATTGTAATGGGCGTTCAATTAATAGCAGGCTTTTTTTATTGGAATGAACAACAGGCTCGCTTTATCATACAGGTTAGAAAATATTGGGGTGTCCTATTTTTACTACTTATTCTTACTTTTTTTCAACCTATCCTTTTCTCTGTTCAAGCCTTATATGCATCGGCTATTGCCATAGCACCCTTGGCTAGCTTTATCAGTTTTGGCTATGCAACACCCAAAAGGCTGCTCATACCCAACCTTTTATTCTGGGCTGGGGCAGCAGTTATTGTGTATAACCACCTTGGCTAAGTGAAGAATTTAACAGCGTCTTTTTAAGGGTTTTTGGTACCTTTGGCACTTAGTTTTAAGCATTAAAAAATTTAACTATGAAGTTTGGCGTATTAGTTTTCCCGGGATCAAATTGTGATAGAGATATGCAAGATGCATTAGAAAAAGATTTGGGTTATCCTGTTGAAATGCTATGGCATAAGGACAGCGATTTATCTCATTTTACCACCGATGATTGCATTGTGCTTCCTGGCGGATTTTCTTATGGAGATTATTTACGTTGTGGGGCTATAGCTAAATTTAGTCCGATGATGAAATCGGTGATTGAGTTTGCCAATAAAGGGGGTAAGGTATTGGGAGTTTGTAATGGCTTTCAAATTTTATGTGAATCTGGTTTATTGCCTGGTGCCTTATTGCAAAATGCCAATCAGCAGTTCATATGTAAAAATGTATTTATTAAAACAGATAAAAGTGAGGCTTTAAAAATACCTATTGCACATGGAGAGGGCAGATATTATGCAGACAAGGCTACTTTAACGCATTTAGAAAATAACAATCAAATATTATTTCGCTACTGTTCTGCAACAGGTGAACTAGGTGGTGCTGCGAATCCTAATGGTTCAACTATGGATATTGCAGGTATTTGTAACGATAAGCGTAATGTATTTGGTATGATGCCGCATCCAGAGCGCGCTACTTCTGATGCATTAAGCAATATTGATGGTAAAAAAGTATTTGAAATACTGGGCTTGAAGAACTAGAAGTAAAAAAGTAGAAGTAAAGAGTATAAGTGAGATTTATCATAATAGTGAGTTTTAACAATTTAGATATTTGCATATGAAAAAGTTATTAGTATTGTTTTGTAGTATAGTTTTTGCAATGAATGTAAATGCTCAAAAAACGAATCCTGTGAAATGGACTTTTACCGCCATAAAAAAATCGGATAAGCAATACGAAGTAGTGGCCTCAGCTACTATTGATGCACCTTGGCATATGTACTCTCAGTTTGTAAGTGGTGGGCCTATTCCTACAAATTTTACTTTTAGTAAAAATCCACTTATTCAATTAGCGGGTAAAACAAAGGAGAAAGGGAAATTGCAAAAGATGTATGATAAAAATTTCAAAACAGAGCTTAGCTTTTTTAGCGATAAAGTCGATTTTATTCAAACTGTGAATTTAAAAGTAGCCAGTAAAACTAATTTAGTGGGCATGGTCGAATATAGTATTTGTAATGATGACCGTTGTTTGCCTCCTGCAAAGGTTTCTTTTGAAGTGGCCTTGAATTAATCCAATTTTAATTTTTAATTTTGAATAAAATACTGTTCTGTTTTGCTTTT
>CAIKXD010000148.1 GCA_903831265.1 uncultured Bacteroidota bacterium | reverse complement strand
GTATTAATTGGCAATACCATGGTGTTAAAATCAGAAATAGAGCAGGCTTATCTTGCTCAACAAGAAATCATAAAATCGAAGGTGACTTTTGTGCCACGCGCATATATTAGCAAGATAACAAGCAAAGGTAAGCACATCGAAGTTTTGTCAGGAATAAGGCGCTGTGGTAAAAGTACTCTGATGAAATTATTGATGCAGAAAATTAAGAAGCCAATCGCCTATTTTAATTTTGAAGATGCAAGAATAAATGGTTTTGAAGTAAATGATTTTCAGAAGTTGGATGAAATAATAGGAAAAGGAAAAGCTGCCTACTTTTTTGATGAAATACAAAATATACCTTCTTGGGAAATATTTGTACGTCAATTACATGAGCGTGGAGAAAAGGTTTATATCACTGGTTCTAACGCATCATTATTAAGTAAAGAACTTGGCACAAGACTAACTGGACGTCATTTACGTCATGAGCTATTTCCTTTTTCATTTCAGGAGTTTTTAAGTTTTAAAAAGTTAAAGTATGCTTTTACTGCATTTGAAAAATATATGGAACAAGGTGGATTTCCAGAATATTTGCGTGAACCGAATGCTGAAATATTACAAACGCTTTTAAAAGATATCGTATTTCGTGATATCGCTATAAGATACGGTATAAAGAATTCAAAAACCTTAATGGATTTAACCTTGTATTTGATATCCAACATAGGTAAGGAAGTTAGTTACAATAATTTGAAGAAAACATTCAATATAGGTTCTGCCAATTCGGTTGCCGATTATCTTACATGGCTTGAAGATACTTATGTGCTTTTCTATTTACCACGTTTTAGTTGGTCGGCTAAAAGCGTGGCTGTTAATCCTCGTAAGGTGTACGCCATAGATAATGGATTGGTAAATGCAAATTCATTAAGCTTTAGTGAGGATAAAGGACGATTATTAGAAAATTTAATTTATCAGTTCTTACGTCAAAAAAACTATCAGTTGTTTTACTTTAGAGAAAATAAGGAATGCGATTTTGTAGTATTTGAAAAGAATAAATGTAAACAAGTGATACAAGTTTGCAGTCAAATACACAGCGATAATAAGACACGTGAATTGGAAGGTTTGATAGAAGCGATGGAGTTTTTTGAGTTGAAAGTAGGCTTTATCATAACGCTCAATCAAAAAGATAAATTAGTATTTAATGGTAAAACAGTTTATTTGATACCTGCGTTTGAGTTTGTTGTATAGCATGGTATCTGTTAATATTTTATTGAAATTATATTTCTCAAAAAAAACTTTTCTAACAGTAGTTTAATACCGATGATACAAAATAAATAGTCCAATTTTATTGAACTATAATTTGTTATATCGGCATTAACCATTGCATATTTATTTTTTTTTTGGATTAAAAAATAAATGCAATTGTTATAATACCGATGTGAAATAAGTAATGGCCCAAATTTGTTTCATGGCATTTGTCCCAAACTTCTTTCCGATTGGCATTTACCAATGTAAGATTTTAAATTATTGGTATAATTTATCTCAGTATGCCTTCATCGGCAAAGCTGTAATAAGCGTTTTCGCCAACAATAATGTGATCTACTAAATTAATATCCATAAATGCAGCTATTTCTTTTAGTTTGTGTGTAATTTTAATATCGGCTTCGCTTGGTCTTAAATTGCCTGATGGATGATTATGGCCAAGCACAATACCACAGCACCTTGGCGTTTCAATGGCATGTTTCATAATTATTTTACCATCAACCACGGTGCCTGTAGTGCCACCTTTGCTCACATTTAAATTTGCTAATACCTCATTTGCACGATTAAGTAATAAAATATGAAACTCTTCGTGTGCTAAATCGCTTAAACCAGACTGCAATTCACGAAAAGCGTCATTGCTTGATTTTATTTTTGTTTTTTGATGTGCATCGCTTTCTTTTCTTCTTCTACCAAGTTCGGCAGCTGCAATAATTGAAATGGCTTTAGCTTCGCCAATTCCATTAAATTTTATGAGGTCGTTGATGGTTAATTTTCCTAATTCATTGAGGTTATGATGCGCGCTGGCTAAAATGCGCTGACTTAACTGCACTGCAGTTTCTTTTGTGTTTCCTGATCCAATTAAGATGGCAATCAACTCGGCATCACTCAAGGCAGAGCGTCCTTTAAGCATTAACTTTTCTCTAGGGCGATCTTCCTCAGCTAGGCTTTTAATGGTAATATTTTCGCGCGGCTCACTCAACTGAAATTCTAGTTCTATTTACTATTTCTTTTTATTTCCTTGTTGTTTTTGACGCTCTTGTGCTTGCTTTGCCATTTCCTCTAAACGTGCTTGAAAACCTGATTTTTTGGCAGCGGGCTTCTTTTTATGCTCTTGTATTTTTCTGTGAATTTCATCTTCATTCACTAATTTTTTGATGATGGCCTGCTGGGTAAAGGTCATCATATTTGCTAAAAAGTAGTAGTAGCTTAAACCTGCGGAATAGTTATTAAAAACACCTAAGAATACAATTGGCATTAAATACATAATCCACTTCATACTTTCCATTTGCGCATTACCACTAAATTGACTGCTGTTCATTCTAGTGTAAAGCAAGGTGGAAACAGTCATCAATAATGTAAACAAACTCACATGGTCGCCATAAAAAGGGATATTAACAGGCAAATCATATATTGAATCGTAAGTAGATAAATCGGTAGCCCATAAAAATCCTTTTTGACGTAGCTCAATGGAAGCAGGAAAAAAGCGGAACATAGCAAATAATATGGGCATTTGAAGCAACACTGGCAAACATCCACCAAGTGGATTTACACCAGCCTTTCGGTATAATTCCATCACCGCTTGTTGTTTTTTCATTGGATCTTCTTTCTCAAATTTTGTATTTATTTCATCCATTTCTGGCTTCAAAACTTTCATTTTAGCGGTACTCATGTAAGCTTTGTAAGTGAGCGGTAACAATACAATTTTAATAAGCAGCGTTAGCACTAAAATAATAATACCATAGCTCCAATTTAATCCATCTAAAAAGTTAAAAACAGGTATTACAGCAAACTTATTTATCCATCCCAAAATTCCCCATCCAAGAGGTATTTGCTTTTCAAATCCCATGTCAAATGCCTTTAATGTTTGAAAGTGATTTGGACCAACATAAAAAGAAAAATCATAACTTACTGCGTTGCTTCCACTGTAAGGCAATTCTAAATTGGCTTTTAGCTCTTTGGTGTATTTTTTTGAACTTAAAAGATTAACTGTTTCAATATTTCCTTTTGTAAATCCTTGCTTTGAAACTAATACACTCGTAAAATATTGTTTCTTAAAACCAATCCAATTTGTTTTCTTTTCTACTGTTTCTTGTTGGTCGCCAGCTTCGGTTAAATAATCTAATTCATTATCTTCATTAAATTGATAATAAATTGTAGAAGCATTTGATTCTCCTTCTTTATATTTTTCTGTAGATAAAGCTTTTTCTCTCCAATCTAAGGTTATTTTATCTTTATTAGTAATTACATCAGAAAGCCCCACCATATTTACCTGAAAATCGAATAAGTATGAATTTCCTTTGAGCGTATATACGTATTCTAAATACTGACTTGGAGAAACTTCCATTCTTAATTTAAAACTGTTACTCTGATTGCCCGAAATACTAAAATCTTTTCCTTGTGGTTTAAAGAAAAAATCTTGCGTACTAATTGTTTTGTTTTGATTGTTGAGGTTAAAAGTAAATTGCGAAGAATCTAAATCACCAATGGTTAAAGGTAAACTATCATGTGTTAAAAATTTTTTTAAAACTACAGAGGTAATACGACCACCTTTATTACTAATATTTACTTTTAATAGTTCGTTTTCTAAGGTATAGTTTTCAAGCGAGCCTTGGGCTGAGGCATAGAATGAACCAAATTTTTGTTGCAAAGCAATATGCTTGGCAGAATCAGCAATAGCTGTATCATTAAAAGCAGTATTTTGAGCTTTAATTTCATTGGCGATTTGATCTTGAATCGCAACTTTTTGATTAACTTTTGTAATGGCTGCAATTGAATCGCGATAATGCTTTTGTATGGCAATTTCATCTCTGCTAGGACTGTTATAAATACTGGCACCAATTAAAATTGCACCAATTAATAATAAACCAATAACCGTATTCTTATCCATAATTTCTTTACCTCTTTTATAAACGAGCGGCAAAGATAGAACGATTTAGGATTGCTCAGAGAAAATTTTTAACACTTACATTATTTTAACTTAGTGTAATCTTTAAAAATCGAAAAGCGCTCTGTTTGAAGTGATTAAATCTTTGTTTTCAATAAATGATTTGGCTTTTTGATAGGCTGCTAAACTAAAAATATTAAATTGTTCTTCATCGCACTGGGCAAGTAACTCAATCGCTTGAACATACTTTGAAAACTCGTTTAGTGGTATACTCCATCCAGATTGATCAACTTCTAAATTTTGCCAAGGAGTTTGGTCGCTAATGATTACTGGGCGCGCTGCTATTAGTGATTCTAGAATAATATGGCCAAAGTTTTCGCCCAAGGTTGGCATA
The DNA here is from genome assembly GCA_903831265.1 of uncultured Bacteroidota bacterium. Lineage (GTDB taxonomy): Bacteria > Bacteroidota > Bacteroidia > UBA4408 > UBA4408 > CAIKXD01. The sequence goes on along the minus strand of CAIKXD010000148.1, from coordinate 38,601 downwards.
AGCATGGCATCATAATTTTTTAGTGTTTCATTTACTTCTGAGTTAGGAATCACACCTTTATAATTAACTTGTATATTTTTTGGTAAATTTTCTATTAAGGCCTTGCATTCATTAAAATAAGGCTCATCATAGATAGGCCCATAAAAGTCGAATTGAACATTATTTTTTACCTGATTTAAAATTTCTAAGGCATATTTAAGGTTCTTTTCTGGGGCTATTCTTGCCACATTAATTAGTTTAACTAAACCAGATTTCTTGATTTTTGGCGTAAAGCTTTCGATCGCAATTTTTTTAGGTAGGTTACCTGCAATTTTTATTTCGAATTTGTTGCCCATTGCCTTAATGATATCTTTTTTTTCCGAGTCATTAGTGGCATGAAATACAACATGTTTAAACAAACCCATGATTTTGGAAAATCGCAAAAAGAGTTGTTTTTTCTGTTTTTTAAGTGCTAATGCCCCAGTAGCAAACATCCCTCGGGCAGCAACAATAACATTATGGCCTTTATTTTTTCTGAAGTACAATAACGGAACAATGGTGAAAAAATAGGAGAAAACACCATTCAAATAAACAATATCAAAAGTTGTTTGATTTAGTAAATGTTGGATGTTTTTTTTGTTGAGTTGGTCATTGCTGATGTAATATATGTGTGTATTTTGATTAACGATGTTCCATTCATTACTTTTAATATTTTGATATGGTATGGTTTCGCAATAATCAGTATTTCGGGTAATAATTTTAAAACAATAATCGTTATTTAAATGATTTACTAGATTGGCGCATGATTGTATAGGTCCTCCGGCTTTGTATCCAGGTAGGTACCAATCTATAAATAGGAGTATTGTTTTTTTTGTTTTTAGCATTATGGATGCAAAATAAGTGCTTTTGTAATAAAATTACTAATTAAATCAACATTGAAATTGAATTCTGTTGCTTAGTTCTTTTTTAACTGATATTCAAGGTTTTGAATGAGCTAAGACATCGTATATTCAAAAATAAATGATATCAAGTTTCCATCTTTGCTACCCTTTAAGCTATAATTAACCAATTTATACCTTTTAAAGGTTTGTTGCTTCTAAAAATTCCTTTACTTTTGCGGTCACTTTTTTTAAGGCACTTAAACTTTGTTAAAAAAAAGAGGTAAAACTCTTTCAAATTAAAAAATATGGCTACTACGCAAGAACCAAAGGAAATTGCACAGGCAAGCGGGTCTGTGATTAAGCAAATGAGCATCAACAATCATGAACAGGTTGTTTTTTGCAATGATAATGAAACAGGATTAAAGGCAATTATTGCCATACATAACACTGTACTTGGTCCAGCTCTTGGTGGAACTCGCATGTGGGCCTACAATAATGAAGCGGAAGCATTAAATGATGTATTGCGTTTAAGCAGAGGAATGACTTACAAAGCTGCAATCAGCGGTTTAAATTTGGGTGGTGGAAAGGCTGTAATTATTGGCGATAGCAAAAAAATTAAGTCGGAACCCCTGATGCGCAGATTTGGAAAATTTGTAAACAGTTTAGGTGGTAAATATATTACAGCCGAGGATGTTGGCATTGGTACAAAAGATATGGAGTACGTTAAAATGGAAACCAATCATGTTACAGGTATTCCTGAATCAATGGGCGGCAGCGGTGATCCTTCTCCAGTTACTGCCTATGGCGTTTATATGGGAATGAAAGCGAGTGCTAAATTTGCTTATGGTAGCGATTCTTTAGAAGGAAAGAAAATTTTTGTACAAGGCATTGGGAATGTTGGCGAAAACCTTGTTAAATATCTTGTTAACGAAGGTGCAAAAGTTACTATTTTTGATATTCATGAAGAGAAACTAATTGAATGTGCAAAAAACACAGGAGCAATTGTGTTTAAAGGAAATGATGTATATGAAGCCGATATGGATATTTACGCCCCATGCGCTTTAGGTGCTACAGTAAATTCAGATTCGATAGCAAAATTAAAATGCTCAATAATTGCAGGTGCTGCAAACAATCAATTAGAAGACGAATTAGTGCATGGTAACATGTTATTAGAAAAGGGAATTGTTTGGGCTCCAGATTTTTTAATTAATGCGGGAGGATTAATTAATGTTTATAGCGAATTACATGGCTATAACCGAGAAGTAGCAATGAGTAATGCTCAAAAAATTTATGACTTAACAAGTTCAATATTAAGAACCGCCCAAGATGAAAGTATTACTACTATTGTGGCAGCTAAAAATATTGCAGAAAAAAGAATTGCTGAAATAGGAAAAATAAAATTATCCTTTTAATTGCCAATAATTACCCTTCACTTAAGTGTGATTTTTATAACGCTTTAAACTAATTTTACACCATTTCGATGCTAAATAGAAGGCATTTACGAGTAAAAGCACTTCATTTTTTATATGCTGCTTTTCAATCAGGAAAATTTGAATTTGCAAAAGGTGAAAAAGATTTATTAGGAGGTATAGAAAAGGTTTACGACTTATATCTTTATTTTTTATTGCTTGTGCAAGAAGTAAGCGAACAAGCCTTGCAGGAAATTGAAATGGCTAAGGTGAAACATTTGCCAACGCACAGTGATTTAAATCCAAACATGCGTTTTGTTGAAAATCAAATAGGTAAGTTGCTTAGCGTAAACATTGAACTGCAAAAAAAATGCAATAACAAAAAGATAGCATGGAACGATGAGCCAGAAATGATTAAAAAGTTTTTTTTTCTGATAAAGAACGATGAAAGATTTAAAGCTTACATGGCCGAAGATGCAGCAACCGGCTTTGAAGAAGACAGAAAAATTTGGCTTTATATTGTTAGAGAATTGATGTTCGACTTTGAGCCTTTTCAATTTTATTTCGAAGAAAAAAGTATCATTTGGATTGATGACTTTCAAATAGTTTACAACGCGGTAATCAAAACTATTGAAGATTTTAAAGTTACAGACAACGAAAATAAATCTTTGCCATCTTTATATAAAGATGAAGAGGATGACAGAAAATTTGTACTTGAATTATATCGCAAAACATTGTTGAACGATAAAGAAAATGAGAAGGTGATATCGCAAATGACAGATAATTGGGAAGTAGAAAGAATAGCGATGATGGATGTTTTACTTATGAAAATGGCTATTACAGAAGCCACCACCTTCAGCAATATTCCTGTTAAAGTTACCTTGAACGAATATATTGAACTTTCAAAAAACTATAGTAGCCCTAAGAGCAAGGTTTTTATTAACGGAATTCTAGATAAAATTTTTGAACTCTACAAAACAGAGGGTAAAATTAAAAAAACTGGAAGAGGATTAATTGAATAATTATTTAAAGATGAAAATAAAGTTTGTAAATTTTTTGCTAATTGCCTTTGCACTTTTTGGCTTTGCATGTGGCAATTCTAAATCTGATGGCTTTGATGCTAAGATTGATACAGATGTGGTAAATCATGATGCTGCTGACGAATCGGCCGATAAACCAGAAATTACTTTTGAAGAAACCAACTTCGACTTTGGAACAATTAAGGAAGGAAGTAAGGTAACACATGCTTTTAAATTTAAAAACACGGGCAAAGCCGATTTAATCATTGGCGATGCGAGAGGTAATTGTGGATGTACTGTGCCAAAATATCCAACACAACCTATTGAACCTGGCGAAAGTGGCGTTATTGATGTGGAGTTTAACAGTGCCGGAAAACATGGAAAACAAAACAAAACTGTTTCGCTAGTAACCAATTCAATACCAAGCACTAAAATATTAACAATTACAGGAGAGGTAAATCCAATTACAGAATAATTAAATAATAAATATATCATTGCTATGCTAATTAACATGCTTTTAATGGCTGCACCACAGAGTGGACAGCAACAAAATCCAATAATGAGTTTTTTGCCAATCGTACTTATCATTATTGTGTTTTATTTCTTTATGATTCGTCCGCAAATGAAAAAAGCAAAAGAGCAAAAGAAGTTTCGTGAAGGATTAAAAAAAGGGGATAAAATTGTTACTATTGGTGGCTTGCATGGCAAAATTGCTGAGGTTCAAGAAACTACAATTATAGTAGAAACAGAAAGTGGTATCAAACTTAAGTTTGAGAAATCAGCGGTTTCGTTAGATCAATCGGTAAGTTTAGGACAGCAGCCTTAATATTTTATTGAAGTTACTTTTAGTAGATTTTCTACTAATGCATATATTTGTTAGGAAATTTGTTTTAAATGAAGAGAACTATTCAGGAAAAGAGCAATTCTTTGCTTACAAAGTTTTCTCCCAAGCGCCTAGATAAAAGGTTGTCTGTTTTTATTATTTGCCTTCTATTTTCTGCTTCCTTTTGGCTGCTTACCGTTTTTAGTAAGGAGTACACTGCGGATATTACTTATAATGCTTTTTTTTTAAATTTACCTTCCGATAAAATTCTTATTGAAGAACTTCCATCAAAGATTAAAATCAAGATAAAGGCTTCTGGTTTTGCGCTATTGGGGGTTAAATATAGTGCAAAGTACGATACCCTATTTATTGATGCCTCTAATGTAAAAAAGTATTTGAGCGGTAAATCGGCCAATGAAATTTATTACCTTTTGCTTAATAATCAACTTTCGTTAATGGCCGAACAATTGGGTGGAAGCATGAAGGTTGAAAAGATTTTTCCTGATACAGTTACCTTTGTTTTTGATCAAAAATCACAAAAAATTGTACCCGTTAAACTCAACTTAACATACAGTTTTGCTAAGCAGTATCAACTTAATGGTAAGATAAAAGTAATTCCATCAAACATTATTATTAAAGGTCCAAAAAGTATGCTCGACCAAATAGATTTTCTGGAAACAAAGCAGCAGAGCATTAATAATATAGGAGCTACAAAACGACATTTAATTCCACTTGAATCGAAATATAATAAAGCTGTTGATTTTGGAATTAAGTCTGTTGTTGCAGAAATACCTGTGGAGAAATATACAGAAGCAGAAATAATGTTGCCAATAAACATCAATAATGTGCCCTTTGGCTATGTGGTTAAAACCTTTCCATCACAAGTAAAAATAAAGTATAATGTTTCTTTAGATAATTATGATTTGGTAAAGCCAGAGCAATTTAAAGTGGAGGCTAATATAGCCCAAACAAACGATGTTAGTAACAATAGGATAAAAGTTAGACTTGTAAAGCAGCCAACTTTTATAAGCAAGGCTAAAATTATTGACACTCAGGTAGAATTTATAATGAGAAAACTTTGAAAAATATTGGCTTAACAGGAGGTATAGGTTCGGGCAAATCCTACATTGCTAAAGTATTTGAAGCCCTAGATATACCTGTTTTTTATGCTGACAATGAAGCAAAGAAAATTTTAAATGAACCTCAAATTATAATTAATGCTAGTGAGGTCTTACAAACCAATATTATAGACCCAGCAACAGGATTGGCTAACAGAAAAAAAATTGCTTCCATTGTTTTTAATGATTCCGAAAAATTAAAATTACTCAACCAAATTATACATCCTGCAGTTGAACAAAATTTTATTAGTTGGCGCGCAAATCATGCACAAAAAAAATATGTAATAAAAGAAGCAGCTATCTTATTTGAAAGTGGTTCTTATAAAAAATTAGATGGTGTAATTTGTGTTGTTTCACCGCTTGAGTTAAGATTGAAAAGAGTAGCAGTAAGAGATAACGAATCGGAAGCCGAAATTTTAAAAAGGATAAATAGTCAATGGTCGGATGAACAGCGTATAGCGCTTTCAAATTGGGTTATACATAACGATGAGCGAAGTCCTATTTTGAGTCAGGTTTTGCTAGTGCATCAAAAAATTATAACACTATAATCATGCAAAAAATTTTTAGCACACAGCAAATTAGGTTATGCGATGAATTTACTATTGCAAATGAACCTATAGCTTCTATTGACCTTATGGAACGAGCTGCTTTGGTTGTATTTGATTATTTAAAACATGCTATACAAACTGATGTATTTGAAATATATTGCGGACAGGGAAATAATGGTGGCGATGGTTTAGCTATTGCCAGATTATTAGCTAGCGTTAATAAAAAAGTTAAAGTAGTTATCATTAAAGAAAAGGATAAAGGAAGTATTGACTATGAATTAAACTTCGAAAAACTTAAGAAATTATCGCAAATAGAATGCATAGAAATAAGCAATGGAGTTGACTTTAAAGATATTCATTCAAATGCAATAATTATAGATGCACTTTTGGGCACAGGGGTAAAACAGGCAGCAAAAGGATTAATTAAAGAGGCTATTGACTTTATTAATTTACAAAAGAATGATAAAATAGCTATTGATGTGCCCTCAGGATTGCTTTGCGATGAGCCAATAAATGCCTCAAATAGTGTTGTTAAAGCTACGCTAACATTGAGCTTTCAATTTATGAAGTTGGCTTATTTATTTCCCGAAAACTATAAATACACAGGTAAAATAAAACTACTCGATATTGGATTAAGTGAACAATTCATTAGCTCTGAGAAAACTAAACATTTTCTTATAGATCAAGAAGCGGTGCATTTGTTGATGCCTGTGCGCATGCAATTTGCACATAAAGGTAATTTTGGCCATGCGCTATTGTTAGCTGGCTCAAATGGAATGAATGGAGCAGCATTGTTAGCTGCAAAGGCATGTTTAAAAAGTGGCGCTGGTTTGTTGACGGTTCATAGCGGGTATCTTTTGCAAAATGCACTCAATAGTTTTTTACCGTCGGCCATGTTTAATGCAGATGTAAATCCTAACCGAATCACTGAAATACCTGAACTGAGTGCATATACATCTATTGGCGTGGGTTGTGGTATTGGCAACGAGCCAGATACTAAAGCAGCCTTAAAATTATTGATTCAACAATGCAAAGTACCTTTGGTATTGGATGCAGAAGCATTGAATATTTTAGCAGAAAATAAAACCTGGCTATCTTTTTTACCAACAGTGTCGATTCTTACACCACATCCAAAAGAGTTTGAGCGTTTGTGTGGTAAGTGGAGCAATAGTTTTGAGCGTTTGCAAATGCAAAAAGATTTTTCTTTGAAATACAATTGTTATGTGGTTTTTAAAGGAGCATATACTTGCATAAGCACTCCTTTAGGGAACTGTTATTTTAACCCAACTGGCAATGCAGGAATGGCTAAAGGTGGCAGTGGAGATGTGTTAACTGGTATTTTAACAAGTCTCTTAGCTCAACGAATGGATCCAGCTGAAGCCTGTATTTTAGGTGTTTATATACATGGTTTGGCTGGCGATTTAGCGCTGTTAAACGAGGGAGAAAGGAGCATGTTGCCCGAAGATTTAATCGCAAATTTAGGCAAGGCATTTATGAAAGTTCAATCCAATCTTTAGTTGATAAATAGCGTTGAAAGGTGCTACCATCAAACATCACAGCATTGTTTTTGCTTTTTAAAACCTCGCATTCATTTTTTTTATTTAAGTTTGACTTTCAATTAAATATATGGCTTTGAAAAGTTTTTTACTGAAAATTTATAATTATCCTTTACTATCTAAAGAAAATACCAATCAAAATCAAAAGAAAATTCGTGATGTAGAGTGGGAGGCCGTAAAGCCATTTATAAAGAAAGGTAAATTTTTGGACGTAGGATGTGGTGCTGGATATGCTATGCAGCGCGCACAAGAGGATACAAATAGTGAAGCTTTTGGTATTGATCCCGATCCTATGGGACATGGCGTTGGACGACAAGGAAGCAATTTTACTGTGAAAGCAGAAAATATTCAAAAGGCTTTTGCTGAGTCTATTCCATTTGCAGATGGTATGTTTGATACAGTTTATTCATCTCATGTTTTAGAACACGTTAATAATGAAATAAAAAGTTTAGAAGAAATGAGTAGGGTTTTAAAAAATGATGGTGTATTAATCATTGGAATGCCTACAGCAACTATGGCAGCAGTAAATTGGATTAGCAATGTAATGTTTACTACACATCACCGATTTGTAAATTTTTTCTTTTCTCCATTTATAAATACCAGCAAAACTAGTTTTAAAGAGTTGTTTATTCCGCGCTCGCATAGTAAAGAAGGAAGTACACTTTTGTTTGATTTAAAAGCATACAAAGTAAAACGCTGGCAACATACAGTGGCCGAGGTTTTTGATGTGAAGGAAGTGTTATTACCTGCGCTTTATCCATATCCCGAAATGCGCCAATGGTTTGGTATGAGAAAATCTTCTAAATATAGTAGTAGTGTATTTTTTGTTTGTGTGAAGAAGAAGTAGGTTGATTCTTAAATTTCATACTGTAACATTCTTCTTGTTGGTTTATCATTTACAAACATAACTTACTTTTTGTTGGTGTTATCACCAACAAACTTCTTCTCTTCCATCATCAATAATTTAAATAAACGTTAAACCAAGGCAGGTATTCACAAAAATAGACGACCTTTACAACGCAAAATAATACTGTCATCATGAACCCAAAAAGAGAGATAGTTGTTGTTGGAGGCGGTTTTGCGGGCGTCCAATTTATAGAAAACATTAATACTGATCTATACAATGTTACCTTAATTGATAAATTAAATCATCATCAGTTTCAACCATTATTTTATCAAGTAGCCACTTCGCAACTAGAACCATCAAGTATTTCTTTTCCTTTCCGAAAAATTTTTCAATACAAAAAATCACTCCAAATAAGGATGGCTGAGGTATTGCGGATTGAAACTTCAAGCAATACTGTAGTGACTACTATTGGTAATTTTGTTTATGATGAATTGGTTATTGCTACTGGTTGTGGCAATAATTTTTTTGGCAATGCCGAAATTCAAAATAACGCGCTAACACTAAAATCAACAGCCGAAGCCATTGATCTGCGTAATCATATCTTAAGAAATTTTGAAGATGTAATTTCTGCAGATGAAAGTGATATGGAAAGTTTAATGAACTTGGTTATTGTTGGTGGTGGGCCCACTGGTGTTGAGTTAGCAGGTGCCTTTGCCGAAATTAAAAGAAATATCTTACCTAAAGATTATCCTGGAATTGATTTTTCGAAACTTAATATTATTTTAGTAGAAGGTAGTAAAAGTACCCTAAGCAGCATGAGCGAGCATGCCCAAAATGCCTCGGTAGCTTATATTACAGAAATGGGTGTAACGCTAAGAACTGAATTATATGTGACAAATTATGATGGTAAAATTGTGACCTTAAGCAATGGCGAAATTATTAAAACAAAGAATTTAATTTGGGCAGCAGGTGTTACTGGCAATTTTATTGAAGGTATCAATAAAGAGGTGCTTGCAAAGGGCAACAGAATAAAAGTTGATCGATTTAATTTAGTGCAATACACCAATAATATTTATGCGCTTGGCGATATTGCTCTTATGTGCACACCCAAGTATCCTAATGGACATCCCCAATTGGCTAATGTGGCCATCAACCAAGCCAAAAATTTAGCTAAAAATTTTAAGTTAAAAGCAACTCACAAAACGCTTAAGGAGTTTGAATATAAAGATTTAGGATCTATGGCTACCATAGGCAAACACAAGGCAGTAGTTGATTTATCTTTTTATAAGTTTAGTGGTTACTTTGCTTGGTTTATATGGATGTTTCTGCATCTTATGTTGATTTTAAGTGTAAAAAATAAAATCATTATTTTTATCAATTGGGCCTGGAATTATTTCACTAAAGACAGTTCCTTGCGTTTAATATTTTCAACAAAAAATAAATAACTCACAATTTTTACTTTTAATTACGTTTAACAAACTCCATTAAAAACTTAAGCCATGATTAGGAATATTATTTTATTCGGAACATTAGTTTTTACCTTGTTTAGCTCTTGCAAAAAGCAGAATGAAAATCCTGCCTGTATTGATAGTAAGGTAGAAGAGTTTAAATTTATTATCTCGTGCAGTGTTGGAAGTAACGTTAAGGAGTATGAATTTCAATCTAAACGTGTATTTGTTTTTGATCCCGGAACATGCGGTGCTGATATGACTTCAGAAGTGCTTGATGAAAATTGCAGCTCACTTGGGTTTTTAGTTGGGATTGCTGGTAATACAAAAATAAATGGTGAGGATTTTAATAACGCAAAATTGAAGCGAACAATTTGGAGTAAATAAAAAAAGCCTGCCGAAAATAATTTCAGCAGGCTTTTTTGTATGATTTTAACCTTAATTTAAAATCAATTCATAACTTCTTTTAATAAACTTAGTAAGTTCTTCTCCTTTCAATAAGTTTTGTGAAAGAAGCGCTAAATCTGATGATTGTTTCAACATTTCTTTTTTCTTTGCTTCATCTTTTTCATGTACAGCCTTATTAATCAAAGGGTGATTGCTATTCACTACTAAATTGTAAATTTCTGGCATATTACCGTAGAAACCGCTCATAGCGCCACCACCCATTGCTTGCATTTCTTTCATTCTGCGCATAAATTCAGGATTTGTTATTTGCATTGGTTGGTCTGTTTCACTTAAACTTTCAAAAGCTACTGTAAACTTGTTTGCTGGTAAAACAGCTTCTATCATTGGTTTTAATTCATTTTGTTCAGCTTCAGAAAGCTTGCTTGGTAGTGCATCTTCTTTATTAATTAACTTGTCAATGGTGTCGGCATCAACACGTACAAAAGTAGCGTCTGTATTTTTACGCTCAATAAAATCAATAAAATGAGCGTCAATAGGGCTATCCATTACTAAAACCTCATAACCTTTCTCTAATGCTTTTTCTACAAATACATGTTGGTCGGTAGGATTGTTGGTATATAAATAAACTTGTTTGTTATTTTTATCTGTTTGTGTTGGCTTAATTTTTTCGGTTAATTCATCAAAGGTGTAGCAATTGCCCGCTGTGTTTTTAAAGAGATTAAACTTAACCGCTCTTTCGTAAAACTTCTCTTCCGAAAGCATTCCATATTGTACAAATACTTTTAAATCGTCCCATTTTGCTTCAAAATCTTTTCTATCTGCTTTAAATATGTCTTCTAATTTATCGGCCACTTTTTTAGTAATGTGACCCGATATTTTCTTAACACTTGCATCTGCCTGCAAATAGCTGCGCGATACGTTTAACGGGATATCTGGAGAATCAATAACACCTCTCAACAAAGTTAAAAAGTCGGGAACAATATTTTCTACTGCATCGGTAACAAAAACTTGATTGCAGTATAATTGAATTTTATCTTTTTGAACTTCTAGTGTTTTCTTTAATTTAGGGAAGAAAAGAATTCCGGTTAAGTTAAAAGGATAATCAACATTTAAATGGATATGAAATAATGGGTCTTCGAAGTTGAATGGATATAATTCACGATAAAAAGATTTGTAATCTTCATCAGCCAAGTCAACAGGCTTTTTTGTCCATGCCGGATTGGTGTTATTAATGATATTGTCTACTTCGGTTTCTACATCTTTATCATCAACTTTGCTATGTTCTTTTTTTGTGCCATACTTGATAGGTACTGGTAAAAATTTACAATACTTTTTAAGTAATCCTTCTATTTTTCCTTCTTCTAAAAACTCTTCAGCGTCTTCTGCAACATTAAGTATGATGGTGGTTCCACGTTCTTTTTTATCGCTTTTTGTGATTTGATATTCCGGATCACCTTCACAGCTCCAATGCACGGCTTCGGAACCTTCTTTATGCGATAATGAAATAATTTCAACTCTTTTTGCCACCATAAATGCAGAGTAAAAGCCTAATCCAAAATGGCCTATAATAGCACCTGCTTCGGGGCTTTTATCTTTGTATTTATCAATAAATTCTGTAGCGCCACTAAATGCAATTTGCGTAATGTATTTTTCAATTTCTTCGGCTGTCATACCAATTCCTTTATCGGCTATGGTAATAGTTTTGGCTTCTTTGTTCACCGAAACTTCAATTGTTGTATCGCCAATATCGCCTTTGGCTTCACCCAATGCACTTAGCGCTTTTAACTTTTGTGTGGCATCAACAGCATTACTAACCAATTCGCGGAGAAAAATTTCATGGTCGCTGTATAGAAACTTTTTAATAATCGGGAAAATATTCTCCGTTTGAACATTAATTTTACCTGTTTGTGTACTCATATTTTATTTATTTATTTATTTTAGGTTGAATGCTGCCCTATGCCAAACACTGTGCCAATAAGATGAAACTGACAAATTGACTTTTTATGCAAAAAAAATCCCTGCACAATTTATTGGCAGGGATATTTTTATGAGGTAGATTTTTTTTAAAAGCGCTTATGTCCGGAAATAGTTCCGTTTTGGTAAGTTTGTTCGTCTGTTTTTTTACCTTTAACATCATACCACGTCCAAACTCCATCTTTTTTACCATTGATGTAGTTTCCTTCGGCATTTACTTGACCATTTTCGTAGTATAAAATCCATTTTCCTTCTTGACCCATTTGACCCGAAATTTTGCCTTCACTTTGTACCTTACCGTTTTTGTGGAAATAAGAAGCTTTACCATTTTCAAAATCAATAATATCGGCAACTGAACCATCAGGTTGGTAATTTTTCCATACTCCGGTCATTAATCCGTTTTTGTAAAATTGTTCTGAGTAAGTAGCACCGTTTTCGTACCACATGGTCCATTTTCCATCTTTTACACAGTTTTGCATTTTTTGCATCTGGGTTTCTTTTGGCAAAGATTCAAAATCCTTTGAAAGCACAGTAGCATCTGCATTTAATAGGGTGCCTTCTGCTTGTTTTTGACCATTAGGATAAAAAGTAGTTTTGGTTTGAGCCATTGCCGCTCCGGACATCACTAAAACTGATAATGCTATAATTAACTTTTTCATTGTGTTTTTTAAAATTTACAGAACAAAAATAGCTAAATTTCCTTTTAATAGAAATATTTTTTTTCATTTGTGGAAAATAGTTACTAATACTTAATGTTTAAGATATCCTGGCACGAACTATACTGCCATCCTTTGCCCGAATTGCATCGTTTTCCAATGGAGAAATACAATCTTTTGCCCCAGCAATTGATGCATGAAGGAGTAATTAGTATTTCGCAGTTAATTTGCCCTATTGCCGTTAGAGATGATATTATTTTACTAACGCATACTGAGGATTACCTGAACAAACTAAATCATTTAAATTTAAATGCAGCAGAAATTAGGAGAACAGGCTTTCCTCTAAGTGCCGAACTTGTTATTAGAGAAAAAATAATTATGCAAGGTACTATAGATGCATCTTTAGCTGCACTAAATGACGGGATAGGGTTTAATATTGCAGGAGGTACACACCATGCTTTTACTGACAGAGGAGAAGGCTTTTGTTTGTTAAATGATATAGCTATAGCTGCAAATTTCTTGTTAAAAGCTAAGTTGGTGGAAAAAATATTAATAGTAGATTTAGATGTTCACCAAGGAAATGGTACTGCTCAAATTTTTGAAAATGTATCGCAAGTATTTACTTTTAGTATGCATGGAAAAAAGAATTATCCGTTGCGCAAAGAACAGTCAGACTTAGATATAGAACTTGATGATTTTACTGATGATAAAACTTATTTGCATTTACTTGAAACACATTTAAATGAAATAATATTACAAATAAAACCCAACTTTATTTTTTACCAAGCAGGTGTTGATGTTTTAGCTGATGATAAATTGGGAAGGTTATCTTTATCTATTGAAGGCTGCAAAGCAAGGGATACAATAGTTTTAGATGTTTGTAAAAGAAACAATATTCCATTAACAGTTACTATGGGCGGTGGTTATGCTCCTAACGTAAATACCATAGTAAACGCGCATTCTAATACCTTTAGGATAGCTAACGACTTGTATTTTTAAATTATGTATTAATGTATAGCAACTGAAAGTCCTCTTCTGCTCAGTTCAATGCGCATTGGTTTAAGCTGCTCGTAAGACCCATTCTTTACCTCACATTTGCCTGTATAATGCACTAAATATGCACATTGCTCGGCTTGCACTACATCATGGTTGCAGACTTCAACTAGCGAGTCAATTACATAGTCAAATGTGTTAAAATCATCATTAAATAAAATTAAGGTTCTTTCTTTATCTACGTTGGAAAGAACATCTTCTAATGTTAGGGTTTCCGTTTCGGTAATGGTTGACATCTTAATTAATTTAGCTTCGCAAAAATACGCAATAAAAGTGCTATTGTAACAATGAAAAACATAAAAAAGTTTAGTAATGTATCAATTATCAAAAAATAGTTATATTTTTACCCGACTGAACTAGATAGAAACAACTTATGCGATTGAAAATTGTGGCAGGAAACTGGAAGATGAATAACAGCATCGAAGAAGCACAACACTTGATTAATAACACACTTGAACAAAGCCCCAAAATGGGCCTCAATCAGTTGAACATTTTTGCAGTTCCGTTTCCCTACTTAATGATGGCAAAAACATTAATTGCCCAAAATGATGGATTTACAGTGGCAGCTCAAAATTGCTCTTCGTATGAAAAAGGAGCTTATACAGGTGAGGTTTCAGCTTCTATGTTAGCTTCACTAAAAATTCCTTTTTGCCTAGTAGGTCATTCAGAAAGAAGGAACCTTTTTAATGAAAATGCTGCAATTTTGTACAATAAGCTAAATCAACTTTTATTAAATAATATTAGCCCAATTTGGTGCTGTGGCGAACAGTTTGAAGATAGAACCAATCACAATTATTTAGATGTAATTTCAAAACAGTTAAATAACGAAGTATTTAAGTTAGATAGATCATCTTTTTCTAAGGTTATTATTGCTTATGAACCTGTTTGGGCCATAGGCACAGGACTTAATGCCAGTGCAGAACAGGCGCAAGAAATGCATCAATTTATAAGAAACGAAATTGCAACTAAATACGATAGTGAAATGGCAGAGCAAACCTCTATATTGTATGGTGGCAGTTGCAATGCCGACAATGCCAAACAATTATTTTCGTTAACAGATGTTGATGGGGGGTTAATTGGGGGGGCGTCATTACAATCAGAATCCTTTGTTAAACTAATTTCCACCATGCATGAATTATATTGAATTTAATTTTCAAGTTAATCCCAAACATCCTTTCACCGATATTTTAGTGGCTCAATTGGCTGATGTAGGTTTTGAAAGTTTTTGTGAAACAGACAGTGGTGTGCAAGCCTACATTCAGGAATGTGACCACAGCATTGATATATTAAAAGATATCGAAATTTTAAATGCACCTGGAGATAGTGAAATTACCTATACACAAAAAACTATTCCTCAACAAAATTGGAATGCCCTTTGGGAGAGCAATTTTGATCCAGTAAAAGTAGGCATGGAGTGTATGGTTAGAGCGCCTTTTCATGAGAAACATGCAGGCTTTAAATTTGATATTGTTATTGATCCTAAAATGTCATTTGGTACTGGGCATCATGATACTACCATGTTGATGATAGAAGAAGTATTGAAGTTGAACATGGTTCGTAAAAGAGTGCTTGATATGGGTTGTGGAACAGCTTTATTGGCCATTTTAGCCGCTAAAATGGATGCCGAAAAAATTGTTGCTATTGATAACGAGGAGTGGGCTTTTCGCAATGCCATGGAAAATTGTGCCGCTAACAATTGCCAGCAAATACTTGTGATACATGGCAATGCAAGCAATATTCCAAATAATAGTTTTGATTACATCTTAGCTAACATCAACAAAAATGTGCTGTTAGCCGATATGCAACATTATTATGCACATCTATCAACCGATGGCAGATTGTTGATTAGTGGCTTTTTTATACACGATATTGCACAATTAAAAACGCATGCCGAAAACATAGGACTGAAGCTACTTACACAGGTAGAGAGCAATAGCTGGGCCTGTATGGTGTTTGTGAAGAAGTAGGTAAGAAAATAACAATTGAAAAATTTTGTTGACCAACGATTCCAATTGCATAATTTGGGTTAAATGAATGGCAAATAGGTTACAAGAATTATTAAATATTCAATCGTAATTTAAAAACCATAAATCTTAAATTAGCATTTAGTTTAATAAGCTAATAACCTCTCCAAACTTTCTTTTACCTTCTCCGCATTAGGCAACATGGTAAATTCTAAAGTGGCATTTAAAGGTATCGCTGGCATGTTTTCGGCTCCAATTACTTCGATTGGCGCGTCTAAGTAATTGAAACAAAGCTGTTGTATTTTTCCTGCTAATGCTTGTGCAAATCCATTGTTTACAGGCTCCTCGGTAAGTATCATTACTTTGTTATGTAATTTTACTTTTTCAATAATCAATGTTTCATCTAATGGAAATAGGGTTCTTAAATCAATAATTTCTATTTGTTGATTAAAGTGCGTTGCTGCTGCCTGCGCCCAATACACACCCATTCCATAGGTAATTACAAGTGCTGTTTTTCCTTTTTCAATATTTGTTTGAGCGGCTTCAATAACTACTCTGCCTTTGCCTAAAGGAATGATGTAATCTTCATCGGGCTCAACAGTTTTAGCATCTTCTGTGCCTTTAATTTTACTCCAATACAAACCTTTGTGTTCTAACATTACTACAGGATTTGGATCGTAATAGGCAGCTTTCATTAATCCTTTTAAATCGGCTCCAGTGCTTGGATAGCATATTTTAATGCCTCTAATATTTAATAACACCGATTCAACACTGCTACTGTGGTAAGGACCACCACTGCCATAGGCGCCAATTGGCACTCTGATAATACAGCTGATTGGCCATTTGCCGTTGCTTAAATAACATGATCGACTAACTTCGGTAAACAATTGATTTAAGCCAGGCCATATATAATCGGCAAATTGAACTTCAACAATTGGTTTTAAGCCTGCAACACTCATGCCTACTGTACTTCCAATAATGAAAGCTTCCATGATAGGTGTATTGAACACACGGTTATCGCCAAACTTTTGGGCTAAAGTAGCTGCCTCGCGAAAAACACCACCCAAACGGGCGCCCACATCTTGTCCGTACAATAAACATTCGGGATGCTTTTCCATTAATTCTCTAATAGCAAATAAAGCACTATCCACCATTACTGTTTTATCTTTTCCTGCAGGACTTCTTTCTCCTTGTTCTTCAGTAATAGTAGTTGGAGCAAAATCGTGTTTAAATAAATCTTCGGGCTTAGGGTCTTCAGCTAAAAGTGCTTTTTGATAATCGGATTTTACTTTTATATCAGCTTGTTCTTCTATTGATTTTAACTGATGAATATCGATACCCTCGACTATCAATTGATTTTTTAATCTTGGAAAAGGATCGCGTTTTGCGGCATCTTCTAAATCGTGTCGGTACCATTCTTTTCTTACGCCACTGGTATGATGATTTAGTAGTGGCACTTTGGCGTGCAACAACATGGGTCTGCGTTCCGTTCTGATGATATGTAGCATTTCATGAACAGTTTTATAACTGCGCATAAAGTCGGTGCCATCAATTGTTCTAACTTCTAAACCTTTAAATCCTTTGGCATACTCGCTGGCATCCTGCGCTTTAATTTCTGATGCATGAGCCGATATATCCCACTCGTTATCTTGAACAAGATATAAAATGGGTAATTGCTTTAACACCGCCATTTGAAAGGCTTCAGCAACTTCTCCTTCAGTTATAGATGCATCTCCAAAAGAGCAAACTACTACGGGAGCATCTTTTAAATTTTTATCGTTTAAATTTTGTTTTTCTTTGTATTGAATGCCCATGGCCAAGCCTGTTGCTGGAATAGCTTGCATGCCTGTTGCAGAACTTTGCATCGGTATTTTTGGCATGTTATCTCTGTTCAAACTTGGGTGTGAATAGTACAAACGTCCACCCGAAAAAATATCATCACGCTTGGCTAAGAGCTGCAACATAAGCTCGTATGGCGTAATGCCAATGCCTAATAAAATGCTATCATCGCGATAATAGCAACTTAAATAATCTTGTGCTTTTAATTGTAAACCAACAGCTAACTGAATGGCTTCATGTCCGCGACTGGTGGCATGCACATATTTGGCAGTAACTTCTTTATTTTCTTCATACAAAACCGACATTGATTTGGCACAACACATTAATTCGAAAGCCTTTAATAAGGTGGCTTCTGTAAGTATCTCGTTTGCTTTTTGAGCAGTTTCAACAGCCATATTTTTAAATTTAAAATAGTGCCCAAAGTTAAAGGAATTATGATATGAATAATTTTAAAGGATAATTTGTTACGTTATGATAAAAAAATTACACAGCGAGTAAAAAGCAATGCGTTAGGGAATGTAGCGGAAACCCTTTTGTACCAAAGGTACAAAAGGTTGGAGCAAAAAGCCCGCCCCTGCCTCTTTTTTAGAGGCAGGGGAACGCCCAAAGTAATTTTATTGTAAATATTAGTAGATATTTTAATTGTATTTTTTATTTCTTACCCTTGTGGTTGCAACAATGGTTTATCAATTAGCATTCATTTTTATGTGTTTTTTTTTATAAAATGCAATTTACAGGCTATTAAGGCTCGATTTATTATTTTAAGTTGATAGAATATTGAACCGCTTATTTAAATGTCAATAATTCTTAGTTAATTTGTTACCGAACTAACCATACTTATTTGACAACGCAGCATTTATTAATTTATGTTCCGAGGATAAACAATCGATTGCGATTTACCTTCAAGTTAATTTTGACGGAGTTGTTGGGCGTTAAATTTGTGCTCACCGATGATTCCAGAGAATTTATTCAGTCGGGGCAACCTAAATTTAGTTATGCATTTCATCCCATAGCAGATGAACTTTTTATTTGTGCAAAGCAATTGCTATTTGAATCGGGACTTAAGGACCAGGAAATACAAGTAACAGCTTTTAATGAAATGCCTGCTTTTTTTACTACCACACGTTTTTCGGCCATGCCTTTTGATCCTTTTGCAGCAAGCTTTTATATGGTGAGCAGGTATGAAGAATATTTGCCAACAATTTACGATAGTCATCACAGATTTGAGGCGCATCATTGTTTGGCATACAACAACGGATTTTTGCAGAAGCCAGTGGTAAATATTTGGGCTTACGCTATTAGAGATTTATTGAAATTAAAATTTCCGGAATTATTGTTTTTAAAACGGCAATATAAATACCATAGCACTATTGATATTGATAATGCATGGGCATTTAAACAAAAAGGTTTGGTGCGCACTGTTGGTGGTTATTTAAAATCATTGTCGCAATTAGATTTTAAGGCTATAAGTCAACGCTCCAAAGTTTTACTTGGCTTTGAAAAAGATCCTTATGATACGTATGATTTTCAATTAGAAATTCAACATAAGTATAATTTAAAAACGTTGTATTTTATTTTGTTTGCAACTTACGGTAAGAACGATAAAAATGTTCCTATTACAAGTCGTAAATTTTGTGAGCTAATTAAGTCAATTTCTGATAATGCTGAGGTAGGTATTCATCCATCTTATGGCTCAAACTATAGTCAGGATAGATTGCCAAAAGAAATAAAGCGCTTGAGTAAAGTGCTTAATAGAGAAATAACAAAGAGCAGGCAACATTTTTTGAAATTAAGTTTTCCCGAAACTTACCATCATTTGTTGGAATTAGGAATTACTGATGATTATACGATGGGCTTTGCTTCTGAAATAGGTTTTAGAGCAGGCATTTGCGATTCTTTTAATTTTTATGATTTGGATTTAGAATCGGAAACTAAATTACGCATTCATCCTTTTCAGGTAATGGATGCTTCATTAAGATATTATATGATGATAGATGTAGATGATGCAATCAATAAAATAAAACCTATAATTGAAGAAGTGAAAAAAGTAGATGGTACATTTATGAGTTTATGGCACAATGAATCGTTAAGTAACGTTAGTCCTTGGGAAGGATGGAGGAACGTTTACGAGCAAACTGTGATGGAGGCAGTAGGTTCTTAGTATTAAGCTGATAAGTAGGAATTGATTTGCACCTTTAACCCAGATTAGGCATTAGAAATACGTAAACGATAAAGAAATTGAAAATCAGATTTTTACAAATCTGATAACATTTTCTAAATCGGGATTAACCCAACTAAATGAAGTAGTTCGATTTTTTAAATTTCCTATTGATTAATTTGGGTTTAAAAAAGCCAATAGGCGGGTACATTTAGCTTATGAAATTCCACTCAATTATTTACTGGAACAACCGAATCAATAATTTCTCCGTTTTCGCATTTAATAATA
Organism: uncultured Bacteroidota bacterium; assembly: GCA_903831265.1. Classification (GTDB taxonomy): domain Bacteria; phylum Bacteroidota; class Bacteroidia; order UBA4408; family UBA4408; genus CAIKXD01. The sequence continues at coordinate 18,633 of CAIKXD010000148.1, read as the reverse complement.
CGCGCTGGAAATTTTTTGAAAACCATAAAATCATGCGTGGCCATAACTATTGAACAACCTGTTTGGGTAAGATCTTTTAATAGTTGCACAATTCCTTCAGAAGTTTCTGGATCTAAGTTTCCTGTTGGTTCATCGGCTAAAATTACTTCTGGATTATTTACTAAAGCGCGCGCAATAGCTACTCTTTGTTGCTCGCCACCGCTTAACTCGTGCGGCATTTTAACGCCTTTATTTACTAAATTTACTTTTGAGAGTACTTCATCGCAACGTTTTTTAATTTCGTTTTTGTCTTTCCATCCGGTGGCTTGCATTACAAAAATGAGGTTGTCGTTTACGCTTCTATCGTACAGCAATTGAAAATCTTGAAAAACAATACCTAGCTTTCGTCTAACAAAAGGGATATCTTTTTCTTTAATACCTTTTAACTCGGTGTTGGCAATTGTAATACTTCCTTCCTTTAATGGGATTTCGGCATAAAGCATTTTTAATAGACTACTTTTTCCACTGCCTGTTTTGCCAATTAAATAAACAAATTCACCTTTTTTAACTTCGATATTTACATTACTAAGCACTAGGTTAGCACCTTGGTAAACGGCCACATTTTTTATGTCAATTACATTTGCTTCCATTACAATTCTAGTTTCATTACTTTTCCAAAAGGCAAATCTATAATGATTTGCAATAATTTTTCCATTTGCTCATCGTTATATCCGAATTTTAAGAGACTTTTTTCGGGACGGTCAACTCTAAAGTATGCTTTTAGTGTAAAGTTTTCGTCACGCAACTGAATATAATCAGGTATTTTGGCCTTGCCTTTTATTTTTAAAATATACATAGCTGTTTTTAATGGTGCTATTTTCTATTGAAAATTTGTAAACGAACTTCCTTAGAAATTGATGCGAATTTATTACTTTTAGTTGAGTAAAAAGAATTTTTGTTGATTCTCTTTTTAAGTGCTTTTTTGAACAAAATAAATCAATCAAAGTTTAACGCCCATTGTAATTTCCTGTTAATTTGGGTTAAATTATTAATTAAGTGAATCAATCTTAACATTGCTCCGTTGAAAACTTGAAACCAACTAATCTATCTGAGCCTATATTACTCTTTACTTTTAACCGTTTAAATTAAAGAATTATAATGTACCGCAATTTGCTGAGGTTTTCCTTTTTAATACTATTCATATTTTCGCTATCAACTGCGCATTCTCAGCAAACTGTTGTAAATACTGCAGCGCAGCTGCGTTTACAAATAGCTTCTGATTTATTTTATAAACAAAAATACGCTACTGCACAAAAAGCATTTGATGAGATTTGCAGCTATTATGCCCAAAATGCAGAAGAACATTCAGAGGCAATGTATTATGCTGCTATGTGTGCTTTAGAGCTGTTTAATGCAGATGCAGAAACAAGGATGCAGCAATTTATTAATTTATATCCAGGAAGTAAGCGTATTAAAATGGCTTATTTTAGTTTAGGAAATTTAGCATATCGATCTAAAAGTTTTAAAGATGCATTAAATTGGTACGAGAAAATTACTGAAAGAGATTTTCATGACAAAGATCAAAAATGTGAATACCAATTTAAAAAAGGCTATTGCTATTTTTTGCGTAATGATGATGAAAAAGCAAAATTGTTGTTCAACGAAATAAAAGATATTGAAAACAACTATGCTGCGCCTGCTACCTATTATTTTTCGCACATTGCCTATAGTCAAGGTAATTTAGAAACTGCGTTAAATGGATTTCAAAAATTTAAAGCAGGCTCACCATTTTATCCAACCATACCCTATTATGTTGCACATATTTATTATATGCAAAAAAAGTTCCCTGAGTTAATTGAATTTGCAGAACCATGGCTTGATTCGGCAAATGTTAAGCGTGCACCCGAGTTGGCACATTTAATTGGTGATGCTTATTTTAGAATGGGGAAATATGCTCAAGCGCTGCCTTACTTAAATAAATTTTTTGATAAAGGGGCAAAGCCAGAGCGTGAAGATTATTATCAATTGGCTTATTGTTATTTTCAAACAAAAAATTACACAAAAGCCATTGAAAACTATAAAAAAGTAGTAGGTAAAACAGACAGTTTAAATCAATTGGCCTACTATCAGTTAGCAAATTCATACCTGCAAATTTCAGAAAAGCAACTGGCAAGAAATAGTTATGAAATGGCTGCCGCAGCTAATTTTTATGCAGACCTTGCCGAAGATGCTTTATTTAGCTATGCCAAACTCTCTTATGAACTTGCCTACAACCCCTATCACGAGGCCATTGATGCATTTGATAAATACATTGCAGCCTATCCTGATTCACCAAGATTAGATGAGGCTTTTAGATACATGGTCAACGTTTATCTTACCACAAAAAATTACAAAGAGGCACTTGTATCTATTGAAAAAATTAAGAAAAGAACCTTAGATATGGATTTTGCTTATCAAAAAATTGCCTATTACAGAGCCATAGAATATTTTAATGATAGAGATTACACCAATGCGCAACTTCTGTTTAAAAAGGCTATAGGCATTGGAAAGGATAAAAAAATAAATGCTATAAGCAAATATTGGATTGCCGATGCTGATTATCGTCAAGAACAATATAACTTAGCCATAGAAGGTTATAATGAGTTTAATTTATATCCTGGCGCTGCACTCAACAAGGAGTTTAGTTATGTTAATTATAATATAGGGTATTGTTACTTTAAAAAAGAGCGTTATGAGGATGCTGCAGTAGCTTTTAGAAAATTTGCTGCTGAAAAAAATGATGCACCAGCAAAAATGCGTAATGATGCTTTTGTGAGAACTGGCGATTGCTATTTTATGAAGAGTGATTACAACAAGGCCATTGAATTTTATGGTGAAGCAATTAAATTAAATTTATTCGATACTGATTATGCCTTGTTTCAAAAGGCGAGTGCATTAGGACTTTTAGCTAAAACAGAAGAAAAAATAATTAGCCTTGAATTTTTATTAAACAAGTATCCGAAATCGAATTATGCCGATGATGCACAATATGAAATTGGTAATGCTTTTATGCAAAACGAAAATTACAATAAGGCTTTAACCTATTTCGAGCAGCTTCAAAAGGAGCATCCTAAAAGTAGTTATATTAAAAAAGCAATGCTTAAAACGGCACTTGCATACTTTAATATGGATAAAAACAATGAAGCTATTGCCTTGTATAAAGATATAATTGCCCAATATCCAAGCTCACAGGAAGCAAAAGAATCGGTAACTTCAATGCGTAATATTTATGTTGAAACTGGTGATGTGGCTGCCTTTGAGGACTATGTTAAAAATCAATCTGGTTTAAATTATAGTAATGCTGCAATTGATTCTGCAAGCTACGAAGCAGCCGAGTTGCGGTTTATGAAAGGCGATTGCGAGCATGCCATTACTGATTTTAAAAATTACATTCAAAAATTTAGCAATGGCTTCTTTTTATTGAATGCGAATTATTACATGGCCGAATGTGCTATTAAATCAAATTCTGATGATGCTTTAATTGGTTATAAATATGTGATTGAACAAAACAAAAATAAGTTTACAGAGAATGCTTTACTCAAGGCCGCTGGATTAAGTTTTAAAAAATTAGATTACTCAACTGCTGCAAATTATTACGAACAGTTGTTGGCTAATGCCGAAACGCCTGCAAATATTTTAGAAGCAAAAACCGGCTTAATGCGCTGTAATTCTTTAAATAAACAATATGCCAAAGCAATTGAGTTTGCTGGAAAAGTAATAACAAGTGCAAAAGTTTCGAACGAGTTGTTGGGCGAAAGTTACCTAACAAGAGGAATAGCTGCAGCAGAATTAGGAAACGACTCTTTAGCGATTGGAGATTTAATTAAAACATCGAGCATGTCTCAGTCAGAAAATGGAGCGAAGGCACATTACTACTTGGCAGAATTATATTATAAAAGAAATAACTATCCAGAGGCAGAAAAAACAATTTTTGAATTGGCAGATAGGGTTCCATCATACGACTATTGGATTGCAAAAGGCTTCTTGTTGTTAGGAAAAAATTATCATTCGTTGGGCGATGATTTTCAGGCAAAAGAAACATTTAAAAGCATTGTAGAAAAGTGCCAGATTCCTGATTTAGTAAAAGAAGCTCAAGAAAGTTTGAATATAATTACACTGGAAGAAGAAAAGAAAAGTAAAGTGCAAACTCCCGAAGAAACAGAAATTAATTTTGAAGTTCCTGTGGAAAATGAAAGTGAAATATTTGACACACCAATTGTGCCGAATCCTGAAAAGGAATAAAGGAAAGTTAGAAGTTTGAAAGTTTGAAAGTTAGAAGGTTGAGAGTTAGAAAGTAGAAAGTTTGAAAGTTTGAAAGTTTGAAAGTTTGAAAGTTTGAAAGTTTGAAAGTTGAAAGTTTGAAGGTTGAAAGTTAGAAAGTAGAAAGTTAGAAAGTTAGAAAGTTGAAAGTTTGAAAGTTTGAAAGTTGAAGGTTGAAAGTTTGAAAGTATGAAAGTTGAAGGTTGAAAGTTAGAAAGTTGAAAGCTGATAGGTTTAAAATAATAATAGAAGGTTTAAAAGGATAGCATGAAGAAAATAAAGCTGATATTAGGTTTTGTAATATACACTGGATTGGCAGCGGCACAGTCGGGTACAGAAAATGGTTTGAATGCAGGACAAGTGAATGTGGTGCAAGATTATAAACCCACCCTGGCAGACGCCATCAAAATAAATACAAATCCAGCCATCAACGATTCTGCTGCTTTAATTCCTAAGATAGATTATAGTAACATCAATAAAGTATTTATTACCGATTTTAAGGTGGAGCCGATAACACCTGCCAAAATGAAGGGCGAACCATTACAAAAGTTGAATAACAATTATGCAAAAGTTGGGTTTGGAAATTATTTTACTTCAAATCTTGAAGCCTATATTGGCAGCGGTCGTTCAAAGAAAATGAATTATGCTTTTTCGGGTAAACATTTTGCTTCTGCAGGAAATATTAAAGATCAAGGATATGCTGGTTTTTCAGAAAATAATTTAAAAGCTCAAACTAGTTTTTTTGTTCCCGACCACACCATACACGTGAATGGTATGTATAAAAATAATAGTGTTCACTTTTATGGTTTCGATAAAGATTCAAATGAGGTAAAACCAACCTATACCAAATCGCAAAACAGACAGATTTATAACCTCATAGATTTTAATGCTTCGTTGTTACAAAATACTCAAAATGAAGCTATCTTGTATCATGAATTCAACGCAGGTTTTTACAACTATCGCGATAAGTTTAAAAATCAGGAGAACAGTTTTAATATGTTGGCCGCAATTGGCAAAAAGGTAGGAAAAGAACTTTACGGAGGTCGATTATTATTTAATTATTTTGGAAATCAATCATCACCCGATTCTAGTGAAGGTGCTATATTCACGATCAATCCATTTGTAAAAACCTATGGCAAAGGTTGGAATGCACGTTTAGGTATCAATGTTGTTATTGAAACAGATGAAGGCAAAACGTATTTTTTACCCGACTTGAGCGGAAAATACAATATTGTAGAAGATATTCTTTCTGTTTATGCAGATATTAAAGGATATAGCTATAGAAATAGTTTTAGAAGTTTAACAGCCACTAATCCCTTTATTTCGCCTGCCATCAATTTTAGAACATCAACCGTAAAGTTAGATGCAGTAGGTGGTGTAAGAGGAAATATCAATCAACACTTATATTTTAATGTTAATGCGGGATATAAAATTATTGATTCTTTGGCCTTATTTGTAAATACGCCACACTTAATTGATACCTTACAATCAGCTTTTCAGGTAATTTACGACAATGCTAAAGTAGCTCGTTTTTATGGTGAACTTGGCTATGTGATGGACAATAAAATTACTGTTGCAGGTTGGTTGGCCTTTAATCAATACACCATGGAGCGTCAACTAAATCCATGGCAGTTGCCCGCATTAGAAGCAGGTGTAAAGGGTACCTACAATTTGGGAGATAAAATTATTTTAGGCTTAGATATTTTTTATGTAGGCACACGATATGCAAAGATTTCACAGTTTGATAAATTTACAACTACAGGCATCGATTTCAAAATTACAGAACGCAAAATGAATGGTTTTGTTGATGCAAATATTAATGCAGAGTATAGGTACACCAAAAAGCTTGCAGCCTTTGTAAGATTAAATAATTTGGCTGCTCAGCAATACCAAATTTGGAATAATTATCCATCGCAAAGAATCAATGGTTTGCTTGGTATTAATTTTTCTTTTTAAAGAAGGAATTAAGTTTTGTTTGATGTCGATATGAGCGCAGAAGCATTGATATATGTTTTTTTTGCGATTGGCTGTTAATTTTGATTATCATTCCTGAATTGATTCACAATTCATTTTAATGTATTTACTTTGCGTTTTAATAAAAACAATTTTATGAAAGATGCATTTATAATTGATGGCGTAAGAACCGCTATTGGTAATTTTGGAGGAACTCTTGCAGCAGTTAGAACAGACGATTTAGCTGCTTTTGTGCTTAAAAAAATAATGGATAAAAATGTGGGTATAGATCCTGCTGCCATCAATGAAATTATTTTGGGATGCGCTAATCAGGCGGGCGAAGACAATAGAAATGTTGCCCGCATGGCCTTACTATTAGCAGGCTTACCTTATACTATACCTGCCGAAACTGTAAATCGTTTATGTGCTTCAGGCCTCTCTGCCTCAGTTGCAGCGGCCAGAAGTATTATGCTTGGCGATGCAGATATTGCAATTGCAGGAGGAGTAGAAAATATGACTCGTGGACCTTGGGTAATGTCTAAAGCCTCAGCGCCATTTGGAAGAGATCAGCAATTATTTGATAGTAGTTTTGGTTGGCGTTTCATTCATCCTAAAATGAAAGAGATATATGGAGTGGATGCTATGGGAGAGACTGCTGAAAACTTAGCCGATTTGCATAAAATTTCAAGAGAAGATCAAGATGCTTTTGCAATGCATAGTCAGCAAAAAGCTGCTGCAGCGCAAGCTAAGGGACGATTTGATTTAGAAATTTCTGCCTTCGAAATTCCTCAAAAGAAAGGCGATGCTAAAGTTTTTGCTCAAGATGAATTTATGAGAAAGGATACTAATATGGAATCACTTTCAAAACTAAAACCTGCTTTTAGAGCAAACGGAACTGTAACTGCAGGGAATGCCTCCGGCTTAAATGATGGTGCAGCTGCAATCTTATTAGCCTCCGAAGAAGGTATTAAACAGCATGGATTAAAACCATTGGCGCGCCTTGTGAGTAATGGTGCTGCAGGAGTGCAACCCCGTATTATGGGTATTGGTCCTGTTGAAGCATCGGCCATAGCATTAAAAAAAGCAGGATTAACTTTAGATCAAATTGATATTATTGAACTTAATGAAGCATTTGCTGCACAGGTTTTGTCGTGTACACGCTCATGGAAAATTGCCGATAATGATGTCCGTTTAAACCCAAATGGTGGAGCTATTGCGCTTGGGCACCCGCTAGGAATGAGTGGTGCAAGGTTGCTATACAGCGCCGCATTAGAGTTGCATCAACAAAATAAGAAATATGCGCTTGTAACTATGTGTATAGGGGTAGGGCAGGGCTACGCAGCAGTGATAGAACGTTGTTAAAAATATTATATTTATAAAAACCATTAACAAAAAAATACATGAAAAAAATAACCCTTTTTCCCATCCTTGTTCTTGCTATTTCGCTTCTTTTCTCATCCTGTGTAAAAGACAAAGGATTTGAAATTAATACCAAAATACTTAGCTTTAAAGTTGATTCTATGTCAATTGCCGGACCTATTGAAAAGTCAGCAAATTTGGATTATAATTTAAATACTATCGCCTCAGAATTTGACGTGAAAGCAGGGAAATACCAAACTTTTAAATTTAAAAGTATTACCTTTAAAATTATAGAAGGAGATTTAAGATTTGATGATATTAAATTTATTAGGCTAAATGTTGTTGCCAATGGTTTAAGTCCCAAAGAAATTCTTCCTGATTTTAATATTCCTGTGGGAACTGATAAAGAATTTACCATAAATAACATGCCCGATATAGATGTGTTAAACTATATTGAAGCTGGAAATGCAATGATGACTTTTAGTGCAGAAACAAATACCAATAATACTAAGGCAGCGGTAATACAAGCCATACCAGTGGTTGATGTACTTGGTATTTCAAAATTACTTTAAGAATTAATGTTTGAACTTTAAAGCCCTTGTAATTATTTCAAGGGCTTTTTTATTTTCATTTCTAGTCTATTTTGCGGGCTATAGAATTGGTAATTTTGCTGCACATATTGATGAATAATACCGATTACACTTTCAATTTAGTGCAATTGCGGCCAAGCCTTATTGTACTAATTTCAGGTTGTATCGGCATTAACCATTGTAAATTTATTAAACAGCTTTTGGCTATTTAATAAATACAATTGGTATAAAATATTCATTGTGTAATTTATATCTAAAAGTTTCTCCTAAATTTGAGCATTAAAATAAATCGTGATTAAAAATAAAAAGGCCGCAATTAAGTTTGTGATAAGTACAGATACCCTAAAGTTACTACGAATTCCTTTTTCGTTTTATTTAATGCCTGTGTTTATGTTTGCTTTAAGTCAATGCCAAAGTATCAATTTGTTTGCATCGCTGCTTGTGTTTTTGATTTTACACGTATTTATTTATCCCGCTAGCAATGGCTATAATAGCTATATGGATGAGGATGAAACGAGCATAGGAGGTTTGGAAAATCCACCTAAGCCAACTAAGGAATTATTTTATGCCTCCTTGGCCTTTGATATTATTGGTTTGTGCCTGGCATTGCTAGTTAATAAAACATTTTTTATAGCCATTTTAATATATACCTTGGTTTCTAGAGCATACAGTTTTAAAGGAATTCGGTTAAAAAAATATCCAATACTTGGTTTTTTTACGGTAATTTTATTTCAAGGTGCATTTACCTTTTGGATGGTACAAACTGGAGCTAATTTTGCACCTTTTGAGTTCAATAATCAAAATTTGTTGGCCTTGTTTGGAAGCTCTTTTTTAATAGCGGGAGTGTATCCATTAACGCAAATATATCAGCATGAGGCCGATGTAAAAAGTGGCGATTTTACCATCAGTTATCGTTTAGGAATTAGAGGTACTTTTTATTTTACAGCTTTCATGTTTATGTTGGCTAATGTGTGCTTATATTTTTATTTTAACGAGCTTGGCAAAACCCAACACTTCCTCGTATTCCAACTTTTTTTACTGCCTGTTGTTATTTATTTTGCAACATGGTTTTTAAAAGTTTTAAAAGATGCCAAAGAAGCCTCTTTTAAAAACACCATGAATATGAATTTAATTGCGGCCTTATGTATGAATTTTTGTTTTTTTACGCTCGTCTGTATTAATCAAAACCTATGAGTGTAATTGTAAGCATAGGCAAAGCTTTGCCACGGCATTGCTTTGAGCAAAAACTGCTGGCTGAATTTATGGCTAATTTATTTCAATTAGCTCCCAAAGAAAAAAGAGCATTAAGTATGATGTACGCCAAAAGTGGCATTGATAAAAGGTATTCTGCCATTCCCGACTTTGGATTAACTCCACAAGATTGGGAATTTTTTCCTGCGGCCAAAAATAATGTTGGTTTTCCAAATATTGAAAAACGAATGGCTTTTTATATGCAGCATGCTGTGCCTTTGGCGCTTGATGCCATTCAGAATTGTTTACCTGATCATTTTGATAAAACTTCAATTACGCATCTGATAACTGTTTCTTGCACGGGCATGTCGGCACCAGGTATTGACATTGAAATTGTAGAACAACTTGGTTTGAATAATAATACAGAACGCACTTCCATCAATTTTATGGGCTGCTATGCCTCGGTGCATGCATTAAAACAGGCCGATGCAATCGCTAAATCAAATGCCAATGCCGTAGTTTTAATTGTAAGTGTAGAATTATGCACCCTGCATTTTCAAAACATTGATAGTCACGAAAATCATACCGCTAATTTATTGTTTTCAGATGGTGCTGCTGCAGCCTTAGTGGTTTCAGATGAGATTGCCCAAAGAAAGCAATTAAATGGATTTAAAATTCATAGTTTTTACTCTTCTTTAATCTACAAAGGTAAGGCAGATATGGCTTGGCATCTTACATCTAATGGTTTTTTAATGGTGTTAAGTTCATATATTCCTTCCTTAATAGAGCAAGATTTTAAACAATTTTTTAACGAGGCATTGGCAAAAGCCAATTGCGCTTTCGCGGATATTAACCATTGGGCAATTCATCCAGGTGGAAGAAGAATTCTTGAAGTAGTTGCGCAAGCATTAAGTCTTAAAAATAAAGACCTGTTACATGCCTACGAAGTGCTCAAAAATTATGGTAACATGTCATCACCTACCATATTATTTGTATTGAAATCAATTTTAGAAACGCCAGAAACATCAATAAAAAACAAATACACATTTGGTGCAGCTTTTGGACCAGGGTTAACACTTGAATCGGTTGTTTTATCTCATGTTTAAGCATAGATCTTACCAAAAAGAATTACTTGATGCAGAAAGCATTCCTAAACAATTGCTTTGGCAAAATTTAAAGGAACTTGAGTTTATTAATACCTATTTGGGAGGACATAAAATTACAAGAAATGCGCTACATCATTTGTTGCCTTTGCTAAGTCTAAAAGCAAATGTTAAAGTGGTCGACATAGGTTGCGGTGGCGGCGATTCATTAAAAGCATTGCATTATTGGTTCGATTCAAAAAAAATAAAAGCACAAATATTAGGCATTGATTTAAAACCAGATTGTATTGAATATGCCAACAATAATTGTAAAAACATAAGTCAAATTCAATTGCTGTGCGATGATTTTAGAAATATTTTTTTTTCTCATCAACACATTGACATTGTGCACGCTTCGCTCTTTTGCCACCATTTTACAGAAAATGAAATTATTAACTTCATTAAAATATGTAAAGCGCAAGGTGCCATATTTGTAATTAATGATTTAGAGCGCAATGCAATTGCCTATTACGCTATTCGTTTGCTAACAAAATTATTTTCGCGTTCTCCATTGGTGAAGCATGATGCGCCATTATCAGTACGTAGAGGCTTCAAAAAATACGAATGGAAAGCCATGTTGGCTCAAGCAGAAATTAATCACTATAGTTTGAAAAATAAATGGGCATTTCGTCATCAATTAATTATATATCCCAATTAAAATGAAGTATGATGTAGCAATTGTAGGAGGTGGTTTGGCGGGTTTGTGTTTGGCTATTCAATTGGCTGACACAAATTTTAAAGTGGTATTATTCGAAAAAGAAAGTTATCCATTTCATAAAGTATGTGGTGAATATGTTTCTATGGAAAGTTATCCTTTTTTAGAAAAATTAGGTTTGCCTTTATCAAGCATGAATTTGCCTATGATTACCCATTTAAAAGTTTCTGCACCTGATGGGAAATTGTTAGAGCAAACTTTAGACTTAGGAGGCTTTGGTATTAGTAGATACACACTAGATAACAGTTTAGCAGCTTTAGCCATAAAAAAAGGCGTTCATTTAAAAACATTAACCAAAGTAACTGAAGTGCAATTTGAGGAAGATACTTTTGCAATAAAAACAGCGCAAGGAAACTACCAAGCTCGCTTGGTTTGTGGCGCTTATGGTAAGCGGTCTGTGCTTGATCAACAATTAAAACGACCACGTGCCATCACAAAAAAAAATTATATTGGTGTTAAGTACCATATTAAATTAAATTTTCCGGATGATGTGATTGAATTGCACAATTTTAAAAATGGGTATTGTGGCATTTCAAAGGTAGATGGAGATAAGTATTGCATGTGTTATTTAAGTGATGCACAAAACTTAAAAGACCATCGCAACGATATTAAAATTATGGAAGAAAAAGTGTTGATGCAAAACCCTTTTTTAGCAAAATATTTTAAAGAAGCTATATTTTTGTATTCATCACCCTTAACCATTTCGCAAATAAGTTTTGCAAAAAAATCAGCGGTGCATAACCATGTATTGATGATGGGCGATGCGGCAGGTAATATTGCCCCTTTGTGTGGTAATGGCATGAGTATGGCCATACATGCTTCAAAATTAGCCTTTGATTTAATAGCTCGTTATTTTAATGGTGAAATATCAAGAACACAATTAGAAAAACATTATGAGGTTATTTGGAATAAACATTTTGCACAAAGAATAGGTGCAGGCGCATTTTTGCAACATACTTTTGGTAAAGAAAAACTAACGAATTTAAGTGTTGGATTGCTCAGCAAATTTCCAAAAATAACCTCAAGTTTAATATCGATGACACACGGCAAGCCATTTTAATGTTTAAGAAATTTAACCACCTTTAGGATTACGCGCTGCTTGGTGTTGTACTTTCTTTTTGCAACAGCTTTAAGAAAGAAATCTACTGCCTAATTTGGGTTAAATACGCTTTAATAGAGTATCATCAATTGCCCTTATTAATTTGGGATTTACGCCAACTTCTTTCGCATGTTTTTTCCACTGATTTACTGCCTCACTAATTTCAGTAATAATAGAGGCTGCCTTTTTGCAATGAATAGCTTCTCCAACCAATAGTAAATCTTGGCGCGTTATGTTTTTTCTTTTATTATTGATGCTTAATGCATGTTGGCTTACCCATTCGCTGCCTGGACGAAAAGCATGGCAAATATCATAGGCAGGCGCCAATTCCCATTGCCCATGTTGCTTTAACATAAAAGAAAAGTTTTTTGTATGATCATCGCAATTGCGTGCCAACACATTAAACACCATGCGTCTGTACATTTGTTCGCTGGCTTGATAATCTAATTTAAGTTCACGCATCGTTTGAAACAATTGCTCGTAACTAAAACTATTCACCAAATTAAAATCGAAATGTTTTAACGCACAAAAAGTTTGAATATGATGTTTCGTGTCGCTGCCATTTCTGTCGAAGCGCTTGGTCATAAAGTGTGCACGACCATTTTCCTCGAGTAGGGTAGAAGGCATCATGTCAATACCGCAATCAATAGCCATCATGTAATATGCCATTTCAACACGCCCATAGCCTTTGCTGGCGCCCAATTGCACATCGCTTACGCCATCTAATTTAATGAGCCAATGCTCAAAACCTTGTGGTGCTTTGGTTTGCCCCGATTTTACTTCACCTGTTTTTTCGTTATATGCAATTACAGCTTTAGGGCGTGCACCACCAGCCGAGGTGCCAATTTTTAAAATATCCATTACTGCTTTTTCCTCTTCTATTTGCAAGTTAGCACCAAAGGAATTTCTCTGATAAAGCATGCGTTGTGCCAAATCTACCATGCTTTCAATTTCAATAGCAAATGTATTTTTATGTTCTTTAATGCTGCTCGGTTCAAACTCCAGCGCTCCCATACCGCGGCTTCCAATAAAGCAAAGCATTTCAACTGGGTTCATGCTATCTTGTTCGCGCCCTTGCTGCGCCAACCATTGGTTAATTAATTGATTCCCGTATTTGTCGGGTAAAACATCGGCAAGTAAACCAGGTAGGCCTTTAAAGGTATCGTATGGCGAATTTCTTGCTCTCCGTAATTCGGGAAATGCATAAATGTTTTTGGAATCTTGCAAAGGCATTTTGAGAGGTGATAACTCCACATTGCTCTTTTTAAACTGAGGTGCATATTCAAAGGTAGCCAAGCCATATTGCTCATCCCAAGCCACCGCGCCCACAAGTTCGCCCCATATTTTAACTTCTGCTAAATTCATTTTTTTTATTCTTATTTTTTTGCACGCACCCTGTAGCGCTGTGATTTAGCCTCTTTAACCAAAGCCATTGGACTTATTACTTTTACCACATTAAAAGCCTCCATTACATTAAGCAAATCGAGCACACGCAGCACTTGAATAAAAGTAGCCATTGTAACCGTTTCGCCACGTTCAAGAAGACTTAATGTAGAGCGGCTGATGCCTGCGGCAAGCGCCAATGCCTCTTGTGTTTTATTTTGTTCCATGCGGTGATGCTTAATAAAATCACCAAGGTGTAATGCCAAAGCTTTATCGCTCATTGCAGGCCAGTTTTTGTATGAATTATCAGTCATAAAAGTGTAAATAATTTGTTAGTGCTTAATAACTCATACAAATGTACAATTTATTATTTTGTTTAACAAATGTATTATAAATCATTCTATAACTACTAAATAATCATTTAATGAATGATAAAACATACTTAGGTAATTCTAATATGCCTATTTTATACCAATTGTATTTATTAAATAGCCCAAAGCTGTTTAATAAATTTACAATGGTTAATGCCGATGCAGCAAGAAACTAGTACAAAAAGGCTTGGCCGCAATTGGACTAAATTGAAAGTGTAATCTGTATTAATACTGTTTTATCGTATGAATAATACAATTTCTTTATCGTTTACGCATTTCTAATGCGTAATCTGGGTTTAACGGAATTTGCGTTAGGGATTGTTGCGGAAATCTTTATTGGCTTTCCGAAACATCGGAAGCCAATAAAATTGGAGCAAAAAGCCCGGGCCCGACAGAGGAGGGCAACGCCCAATAGGATAAAACTTGGCCGAACTTTAAAGCCTGAAATTACAAAGTATTAAGCCAATGCAAATAAATCTTTTAATTCCTTATTGCTCATATTTCCTATCCAATTTTCACCAGTAGCCACAGTCATTTGAGCAAGCGCTTTTTTAGATTGAATCATTTCATTGATGCGTTCCTCAAAAGTATTTTTAGTGATAAATCGGTGAACCATGACATTGTTTTTTTGACCGATACGGTATGCTCTATCAGTGGCTTGTGCTTCCACAGCTGGATTCCACCAAAGATCGTAATGAATAACATGATTGGCGGCAGTTAAATTTAGACCAGTACCAGCAGCTTTTAATGAAAGAATAAATATTTTATCTGCATGGTTGGTTTGGAAACTGTCCACCATTTTTTTGCGGTCTTTGATGGTACTGCCTCCATGGTAAAATAAAGGAGCCACTTTGTATCTCTCTGTGATAAAATGTTGCAGCATTTTACCCATTTCTGTAAATTGCGTAAATAATAATACCTTTTCGTTACTATCAACAATACTGTCGAGTTTATCAAACAACAATACTAATTTTCCACTCAAACCAGCATCCAATTTATTATTTTTTAAAAATTGAGTTGGATGATTGCAAATTTGTTTCAATGCAAGAATCATCTGCAATACCAGGCCTTGACGAACAAACAAACCTTTTTGATTTGAAGTATCAATACGCTCAATTTCGTTTAATGCTTTTTCGAGTGTTTTTTGATACAAACTCGCTTGTTCTTTCACAAGTGTTCCATAGCAATCAATTTCAATTTTATCAGGCAAGTCAGAAATAATTGTTTTATCTGATTTCAATCTTCTCATTAAAAATGGTGAAGTTGCTTTTTTCAATCGTTCAGCAACGTTCTTGTCGTTGAATGTTTCAATAGGGGTGGAGAAAGTTTCTGAAAACTCTTTCAAGTTGCCTAAGAATCCGCGATTGCTGAAATCAAAAATACTCCAGAGCTCACTCAATCTGTTTTCTACAGGTGTGCCGCTCATCGCAATAAAATTATTGGCACTCAAACTTTTTACTGCTTTAGACTGTCCTGTTTCAGTGTTTTTAATATTTTGTGCCTCATCAATTACCACTGTATGCCAAGGTAATTTTTTTAATGTAGCAGCATCAGATCGCATAATGCCATAAGAAGTTAAGAGCACATCATAACCCTTTGTTAGTTGTCTATTTGTGCCATGATAAATGCTAGATTTTAATTTTGGCGCAAACTTTTCAATCTCGGCCTGCCAATTGGTAATTAGGCCTGTAGGAGCAATTACAAGCACTTTTTTATCTTTTAATAAACCATCCTGCTTGTATTTTAAAATGGTGCAAATAACTTGTAAAGTTTTACCTAAACCCATATCATCGGCCAACACAGAACCAAAGCCAATTTTTGAATTGCGATACATCCAAGAGTAGCCACGAATTTGATAAGGTCGGAGTGTGGCTTTGATTCCTTTAGGTAAAGGAATTTCTTTTACGTTGGTCAACTCTTTTATCATTTCATTTACCTCATCGGTTAAATGTATTTTTGCACCAAGATATTCGCCAGTTATTGCCGCACGCAGCATTTGATAAGACGTTAAAGTATGATCGGCATTTAAATGCTTATATATTTTTTCTAGTTCTTCCTTGTTTACATAAATATAATTTGTTTTGTATTTTATTAAGCCTTCCGATTTTTTTAGCAGCGCTTCAAATTCTTGTTTACTCATCACCGAATCGCCAATAGCAATCTGCCAATCGAAATCGAGTAACTGATCTAATCTTATAAAAGATTGACTTGTTTTCTTTTTAAGTTTAAGGGATGTTTTAGGTTTTAAAATCTCTTGTAATCCTTTCGGTAAAAGAATATCAATATCAAGCAATTGAATGGCAGGAATCATCTCAAAAAGAAAAGGTGTAAAGGTGGCACTATCCATCACAATTAATTCATCTCCTTTGGTATTAATGTAATTATCTAAACCTTTAATGAAGCTACTCAACTGAATAAGCGATTGCAAAATTTCAAACTTTTGTTTTTCGTATTTCTTAAGTGTTAAAATTTGTCGAAGAGCAATAGGCGCATCCAATGCTTTTGATTTTTCGAGGATATTAATGGTGATTAAAAATTTATCGCTCGTGGTTTCTTCTACCACTATTTGGGGCTTATAGTTCCCCTGCGTTAAAAAATATTTTTGTAGCCATGCATATATGCCACCCGATAATTCCTCTTCCCCGGGGTGATCAAATGAATAATTTAATTTTCTAAAGAATAGGTTTAGAAATATATCATCGCTATTTCTTTCTTCTAAAATAGCAATTAACTCAGTTAAAAACAAAGACAAAAGGTTAACGCCAGTTTCTTTATTAATTTCTTTATGAATTAAATTTTCTTCCCAAAGAAAAATAGCAGGAGGAACTATAGAATTTAGTTTTTCTATTACCATTCTTACTTCCTTACTAATGAGCGCTGGCAACCATCTTATCATGTAACCTTTGTTGGTTTGATGCACTATTTGTGGCACCACTGCACCATTGGCTAACAAATGTATTGCAGTGTAAAAAACAGTATGCAGCGCAGCGGTAGAAGGTTGATAGTCAAATGTTTTTGAATTGGGAATTAAAGCAATTTGTTCTAAAAACTTAGTGAATGAAAATGATGTTTCATTGATGAATACTTTGGATTGATAATTTTTATCAATTATAACTTTATTATTACTGTGCGTATTTATATGTTGCACTGTTGCTTCAGCCCTTTTCAACAACACATGCATATTTGTTTTTCCTTGAATAATCTTTTGCGCTTGTCGCACTGACCTGTGGATTACGCCATAATATTTCTCTTTAAAATTACCGCTGTTTTGATAAAACACTGGGAAGTCGGAAAGCAATGAAATAAGTGGTTCATGAATAGGCTTTAATAAAGTGTAACTGGGCTTTTGAAAAGCCATTTCATTATTAAATGGTTCTATTGTTTTTTTAGAAACTACCGTATCGAAATACAGTTCGGTAATTTCAGGAATTTTACTTTTTTCTTTATTTACAAAAATGCCTCGTTTGTTTAATTCGGCAATGAGATCGAGTTGGTGTAAAGAAAAAACAAGAAAGGGATTGTTGTCAATTTCAGTGCTTACTTTATAAATAACTGCTGCTAAGTGTTTGCATGGCACCGCCCAGTCGGGGCAGGAGCATTGCATTTTAAAATCGGTCCATTGTTTTGGAAAAACTTTTAAGCCATTTTGTTCAGCCATGGTTAACACCTCTGGTTCGAGCGAGCGATTTAATAACTTTGAGATAATAACAGGCTTTTTAGCTAAAGCGCCAATAAAATTACTTAATTCTGGTTCAAAAAAAGGGGGCAATATAATATCTACTTGGTAGGGTTGTGGCCTACTACCAGCTACTTTCGCATTAATTCTATTTTTATTGATGTCGATTGAAACCACTGCTCCTTTGCGCGCATAACTACTGCCACGTGGTAAACGATTGCTGTAATCTATATTATTTAATGCATTGAGCCATTGAAGACCCCACCAGGTTTTACCAAACGTTTGCGCCATTTCAATTTAAAATTAAATTAAAAACAAACATACAGTAATGCAACAAAAACAGAGAGGAATGTTTATAAAGTGCTGCTTTTGTTGAATATTTTTTTGGAGATACTCATTTAGGAACTTATGATAATATCAAGCTATCTCTTGCTGTTTAGCATGATTATTTCTCCTTATTAGGTTGTCAAATATCGTTTAATACCGATGTGAAATAAGTAATGGCCCAAATTTGTTGCACGGCATTTGTCCCAAACTTTTTTCCGATCGGCATTCACCAATGTAAGATTTTAAATTATTGGCATAATTTATAAATCACATTGGTATAACTATTTGTATTTATTAAATTGTCTTAGAGCTATTTAATAAATTTACAATGGCCAACGCCAATCTAACAAAATATAGTTCAATAAAATTTGACTATAAATTTTGACTAATCGGTATTACTTCTTAACCAAGCCCATATAATTAAACAAAGTAGCAAAGGGTGATTTATAAGGATCATTCAATATTTTATCAATTAAATGTTAACGATAGAAGGCAGATTTTTTGAGTGCAATATATTTTTTGTTACGCAAATACACTGCGGTCTGCTAT
>CAIKXD010000147.1 GCA_903831265.1 uncultured Bacteroidota bacterium | reverse complement strand
TAAATCAAGCATTATTTTTTCACCCCTTAAAACTAGAATCTTTTTTATGATAGTTTCTTCAGGTATTAGTAGTTCTGATTTTATTTGCTTCATATTAACTCAATTATATGGTATCACATTTTGTGATATCAGTTTAAAGCAAAAATAATTTATTTTATAGTGGGCTACTGCTACAAATTGTAGCATTTGTAAATTGCTTAATTTTTACCATTTCTGCCCTTGTTGGTGTTATCACCAACAATAATAAATGCTGTAGATATCACGCAGTTTTTTTATAGAATGACCTTGTTTATTCAAAATAAATACTATTTTTGTGTAAAATATCACAAAATAAACACTTATAAATGGAAAGAGCATTGCAAAGTGCACTACAAAGTTGGCAAAAACAACCCAATAGGTTACCATTAATTATTCAGGGTGCTAGGCAAGTTGGCAAAACCTATTTGATGAAATGGTTTGGTCAAGCACATTTTCAAGAGTACGCTTATTTTAATTTTGATGAACGACCTGAGCTGAAAGATTTTTTTAAAACCAATAAAGATGTTGATAGAATTATTAATTCACTTTCTTTAATTAGCGGTAAAACCATTAATGCCAATACACTTATTATTTTTGATGAAATACAGGAATGTGCAGAAGCATTAAATACCCTAAAATATTTTGCCGAAAAAAAACCTGAAATCCCTATTGTTTGTGCAGGTTCATTGTTAGGAATCGTTTTAAATTCCGGAATTTCTTTTCCTGTTGGTAAAGTGGCATTTATTACACTTTATCCATTATCGTTTAAAGAAGTTTTACCTTATTGGAACGATAACTTAGCCCGTTTTTTAAATCAAATAAAAAGCATTGAACCTATCCCTGATTATTTTTTTAACGACCTAGTTGACAATTTTAAAAAATACCTCATTACAGGTGGCATGCCGGCAGTATTAAACGCATTTAAACAAGAAAATTCATTTGATGCATGCGAAAGTGTATTGCAAAATTTAATACAGTCGTACCATGGCGATTTTGCAAAGCACCCTGTTATGAGCGATGTAGCAAAAATAGGACAAGTGTTTAATTCCTTGCCAAGTCAACTTGCCCGTGAAAACAAAAAATTTATTTATCAATTGGTTAGAACAGGAGCCAGAGCCCGAGAATATGAAGATGCCATTCAATGGTTAATTCGCGCTGGCTTGGTTTATCAGGTCAAATTAATTTCAAAACCCGGCATTCCGCTTTCGGCTTATGATGATGTGAGTGCTTTTAAATTATATGCTTTAGATGTAGGACTGATGCGTAAAATGGCAAAGCTTTCGCCAACGGCCTATACCGAAGGATCGCGATTATTTACAGAGTTTAAAGGGGCCATCATAGAAAATTATATTTTACAAAGTTTAGCTGCACAATTTGATGATCTTCCTCGGTATTGGACCTCAGGAAATTCAGCTGAAGTTGATTTTGTGATACAATATAAAAATGAAATTATACCCATTGAAGTAAAAAGTGATGAAAACATTAAAAGTCGGAGTTTGCAAATGTATCACCAAAAATACAACCCAAAATTACGCATCCGATTTTCTTTAAAAAATCTTTCTTATCAAGATGGTTTATTAAATATTCCTCATTTTATGTCCGATTATACAAAAGAAATTATTAAATTTATTTTAAATGATTAAGTGCATCGAACGCCTTGCACTGCGCTTACCGCTCCATCAGCTGACTGAAGAGCTGAGCGATAAATCAGTATTTCAAAATAGGTAAAGTAAAAAAATAAAGAGGAATGAAATTTAAGATAATAATCATATCAATATGCGTCTTTTTTAGCTATGAATTGGATGCACAGTCGATCACCGGTAGTTTTAAGCAACTTGCCAAGCAAGAAATTAAACTAGAAGGCTTCAATGGCTTGAAAACGTATGTTATTTCAAACGCTACTGCTGATGAAAAAGGAAATTTTAAACTATCCTATGCGAAGGAAGATTACGGTGTTGCCTACCTGATATCCTCCGATAAAAAACCGCTGTTAGTATTAT
>CAIKXD010000146.1 GCA_903831265.1 uncultured Bacteroidota bacterium | reverse complement strand
TTACCAATAACGATTTGCATGCAAGCGATGGGCGCGATACCGAAGCACTGAACTGCAAACCTATTACAAATTTATAAAAGAATTACGAACTTCCAAATTAGCACTGAACCAGCGGCTATCGCTTGCATGCTGTTACCAGATGCCCGATTCACGCCCTATCTATGCACCAAACTGTCATAATTGTCAAATAGTGTGCGCTGAACCCGCGCGGGGCATTGCAAGCTCTTTTTATTTTTTGATGCGGTTGCGCTGTGTGGCTGGAAAAATAAAATGTGCTTACAATTTGCATTGGTAAGTTAGCGGATAGGCACTAAGGTTGCGCTGAGTGTGAAAACTGTCCCTGTCTTAATTACAACATTTTCGATGAGTTTTGAAGTGTAACCTTCTGCACCAATTTTAAAATTGTAAGTATTCGCGGCTACTTGTAAAATTTGATATTTACCGTCTTGGTCTGTCGTTGCGGATTTGCCATTTTGTTCTATTGCTACCGTGGCACCTTGTATTGGTGCGTTTGATTCGTCTAATGTTAAGTAACCTTTTATACCTCTAGTGCCTGTTCTTGAAACTAGATTTAGTAAATATTTGCTAATTCATTGATTTCATCTATAATTTCAGTTTGCAAATGTGTTCAGGCTGTTTATTTTTATTATATTAATAATCAGTTAATTATTATTCTTAACCCAAACTTAATGGCCTGATATGTTGATTGGGATAAATAAAATTATAAATTAGCTAAATATTAACCCATAAATCCTTTAATTTATGATTATAAATTCATTAAACATTAAAAGGCAACAAAAAGGTACAAGCCCCAAGGAACAAGGTTTCCCGTGCGAAAGTATGAACAATAAAAATCCAGAGAGAGAGAGAGAGACCACTCTTATACTAGGTATCGACAGCGATATTTACAAATATTTTTTGCTCTAATTATAATGGGAGCATTAACTAAAGGTTTTGCGCAAAGTGGGAGTAATTGTAGTAATGCGGTTTCTTTAGGTAATTTGAAAGACAGTATCTATAATCTAAGAATAGAATATCCTCAAACCGAAAAATGGTTTTCTTTTACTAGCGATAGTAGCTATATTAATTTATACTTTGGTTCCTTACCTGTCAGCAATCAAAGAATAAAAATTGATAGAATTAATTTATTTAGCAATTGTAGCACAAATCTTACTGGAAAAAACTCCAATGCTACCCCTGGTATTAAAACTGATAAAATTGAGCAAAGCATTAGTCCTTTTGCAACCTATTATTTAAAGGTAGAACGTTATTACAATTTATTAGGATCTAATATTGATACCGCAAATAAAGATATGAAATTAGGGGTAATTGAAGGGAATCGGACTTATTCTGGCTCTTGTTCAACTATTTGTGCCAATTTGTTACCTAATGGCGGTTTCGAATGTTATGAAAGTACGTCACCTTTTTTACCGGTTTTTCCTTTTTACACATTGTATGATTGGAACTATACAATTTATCCAAACAATTACCCGTCTTACTTTAACTCAAATTTTCCAAATGGCAACCCATTTAAGGCTCCATTAAGCAGTTACGGAGGTTTAACAGGGAATAGTTCAAATCAAATATTTGCAAATCCTTCGGATGGATTTATTGGTATTGAAACCAATCAAAATAACTCAGATGTAGTTGAATTACTATTTTCACCATCGCTTACTAACAGTCAAAATTATTATGTAAGTTATGATATAACCGCAGGAACAAATTATGACACCTATAACGATAGAATTGATTTGGATATTTCATCAAACGTTCCTTATACTCAGTATTCAAATATAGGCTACGCCCCTACAATACAAAGTGGAGTAATTACTAATACATGGACAACTAGATCTTCTGCATTCACAGCAAGTTCAAATCAAGAAAAAATATTTATCGGCAATTTAGCAAAACAATCATACACACCAACACAAATAGGGTCAACGGCACAATATTATTTTATTGATAATGTAATGCTTAAACCTTTTGTGGTTGAATTAGGAAATGGGCCAAGTGTTTGTTCTGGTATTGCAATTCCAAATATTGTAATACCTTGCGATTATATCTATTATGGTGCAACCTACACTTGGTCTCATTTGGTTGCTGGCAATTCAGTTGTGATACAAACCGGAACAATTTTACAAGGTACAGAAACTGCTGGTAATTTAGTGGCTTACACACCTACAAATACCGAAACTTTAACATTGACTATTTCACTTAATGGATTAACGGCAATTGATACATATAATATTACTGTGTTACCTAGTGCTACTGCAAGTATTACTGTATCAAGTAATTCAACAACCCCTGGTGTTTTTTGTAACAATAATGGTGTAATTTCTGTCATTGGATCTTTTGTAAATACGCTTGTTTTTGAAACACCCTTAGCTGATACATATCAATGGAGTGTTGATGGAAATCCAATAGCGGGAGCCACTTCTCAAACATTTACGCCTGGATTAATTATGTTAGGAAACCATACAGTAAGTGTTTTATCTACTGTAATTGGTGGATGTGATGCCAATGCTACTATAACCTTTAGTGTTGTAGAAAACGGTTGTTATTTGGCTTGTGCGCCAGTATTAGGGACAACTTCCTTTTCAAGTACTAACTATTTATCTGGAGCACACCCTTATCCTAATTCAAATTCCTCGGGTTTCAGTTCACTTCCTAATACAGGTGCTACTTATATTGTGGATGGAACTCTAACTTTAAATAGTAATACAGCAAATTCATTCACAAATTGCTTCTTTTGGATGTCACCAGGTTCAAGAATAGTTATTGAAGCTGCCTCTGGTAGTAATCCGGCCGCAGAATTGACTTTGGTTTCATCTGAACTTGACGGTTGTATTCAAATGTGGGATAGAATCGAAAACAGAGGGGCCTTAAAAGCAAATGCACAAACCACTTTTAATCATGCCGAGGCTGCCATTGAAGTTTTTGTGAACGCAAGCACTGATATTAATTCCTGTAATTTTAGAAACAATGTGGTTGGTATATTTAGCAGACAAAGACAAAACAATAATGCTTTATATAACTTGAACTTATTTACCTTAAGCAATAATATTTTTGAAGGGAATAATGTTGGATTTTTACCAGCCTATACTGCTGCTCATTCGCAAAATGTTGGAACAACTGCTTCAACACCACAAGCACAACCCATTTTTTATTTAAAGCCTGCCTCAGGTGTTATGCTTAAATATGTTAATGCGGTTATCATTGGTAATAACAATGGTGCAACCTCCAATGCCAATAGATTTAAAAATATGTGGAACGGAATTTCTTTAAATAATTGCAATGCAACTATCAGAAATTGCTCTTTCGAAGGTATGGAATCAAATGCCAACCACGCTCAAATGAGTGCAGATGCCGGTGCTACTGCAGTTTTAACTAATAATGCCAGTGTAAGCGCAAACGTTGGTAGCCATTATTTAAATATAAATAGCAATGCTATAAGCAGTGTAGGATCCACTTTAAATTTATATGCATTAGAAGGCAACAGTGCAACAAATCCTACATTTAAAAATTGTTTCAGAGGCCTATGCAATCTTTCAGGTTCTTTAAATCCTACATTAATAAACACTGGCTTTGAAGAGATTTTTTACAGAGATTTATATACAGGTATATGGATAGAAAATACAAGAAATACAGATTTGGTTAATGTTTTTGGAAGTAATATTGAAGCAAATGCTTTTGGCATGATGCTAAGAACAAATGCTGCTGGCTGTAGGATTGAAATTTATGAAAATACTATAACTGCAATAAAGAAAAACGTTGTAGCAACTGTTTCAAATGGAATTGTAGATAGAGAAATAAACGTGAACAGCTTTAACCCTTCAATTGTAATTGTTAATGCCAATACACCGGCAATCAGAACAATTATAAGAAACAATATTATTGATGGTTTTGGTATGAACACTGGAATAGAAATTAAAAACAGCCCAAGAGCAGCCATCAGAGATAATGATATCACTAATTATGCTTCGATAAGTGGTGGAACTGCACAAAATGTTTACAGAGGCATTACGCTAGAGAACTGTTTTAGTGATACAATCTCGTGCAATAGAATTTTAGATGTTAGCGGTATTGCTTACGGCACGCAAGATACTTCAAATGCTGCTATAAGTTCAACAGTAAGCCCATCTACATTAATTACTTGTAATACTACTGATAAGTTTAGAAATGGAATGCTTTTTAGATTAAACAATGCAGGCACAAGATTAAGAGGCAATGCCATTAATGACCATAGAATAGGCTTGTTTTACAGAAAAACTGCGAACGGACCAATAGCCAATGTAGGTACACAAACGCATGCAGGGAATGTTTGGGCAGGCACCTATTCAGACTTAGGAGCCTGGTTTCAAGGTAGTCCTGGCGGTATTCCACTTGCAAACAATGAATTTAGAGTTGACCCGAATATTAATGCAGATTTTCTTCCAACAAGCACCCCTAGTTCTGGTTGGTTTATTCCTCAAGCTGCACAAGATCAGTTTTTGTGTAGTGATACTTTACCCAATTGTATGATTACAAGAACAGAAGGCGAAAGAATTGATAGAAATACCAACCTCAATTATTTGAATTCATTTAGAAATGATAGTACCGTTTATGCCAATGAAAACTTATGGGAGGCTAAAAGTTTATTATATAAAGAGCTAAAATATACAAGCGATAGTTTAAGCACTGACTCTGGTTATGTACAAGTATTAGATAGTTTAGAAGCTACTAAAATATCAGAACTAGAAGCAATACAGTATGAAATAGAAACACTTTATTCCAATTCAGCCACAGAAGCAGACCAAATTGGGGCATTAGTTTTACAAAAAAACAATGTTTTTAGTAATTGGGTAGCCGCCATAACTGCAACTAATCAAACTCTGGCTGATCAGCTTGCTAATGATTTGCTGCAAATTGAAGAATTAATTGATAGCTTAAGAAATATTCAAAATGACAACGCCAACATTAAAAGACTTGAAATACAAGGTCGAATTGATGCTTATGCTTTTGAAAATGCCAGAGATGAGAGTTTAATAGCCATTTTAGAAGTAATACTGAATACCAAAACACCAACTGGTTATGAAAACCTAATAAATCATGAGCAAAAAATTAATCAAATTGCTTATATGTGTCCTACTGCAGGGGGTGAGGCTGTTTATTTAGCCCGGGTATTAAATGATATTTTACACGATAATGCCATTTATAATGATGATATTATTTGTTTAGCGGACCTTAATACCAGAACTTCACAAATTAAAAACAAAGAGGGACAATTAAACCTTATGATTCAACACGCTTCAATTTACCCTAACCCAACCAATGGTGACCTTTTTGTAACTAGTGTAAAGGCTACAATAAAAAGCATTGAAGTGCAGGACTTAACAGGTAGAACTGTTTTAGTTCCAAAGATGGACAATAATACCATGGTGAGCTTTAACATAGGGCATCTATCAAAAGGAGTGTATTTTGTTAGGGTAATTCTTGACAATAATACCATTGAAAATCACAAAATTAATTTGATTGATTAATGAAGTGGCTTTTGCTAATATTATTACCCTGTGCAGTTTTTGCACAGGGTAATATACCTTTCGGCAGAATGAGAGCAGTAGGCACACAGTCTGGTGCAACTTGTCCTTTATGTGGAGGTTCAAAAATTTATTCAAATTTAACTAGCTCTGACACTGGTCTTTTTATTACTGACAGATTGATGTGGACCAATGCTGCAAATATGAGTTCTTCGAGCGGTCAATTGTTATTTTACACCAATGGTTGGACATTAGTGGATAGAAATGGACAAGTTGTACAAGGAGCTGATTCTTTAAGCCCTACACCGCGTTCCTTTGATGATTTATTGTATGGAGGTAATAATTTTGCCCAAAACAGCATTTTTATTCAGAATGATACTGATAGTAGCCTATATACGATGATTCATACAACTCTTTATGATTATAATATAGATCATGGCCCTTTAACAGTTTGGCTCAGTAAGTTTAAAATAAACTCTGATAGCACGATTTCAGTGATTGAAAAAAACATTGAACTAATAAATGATACGGTAGAATTTTTAGGAATAACAGCATGTAAACATGCCAATGGACGAGATTGGTGGGTGATGATTAAGAACCAGTTTACTACCAAAAGCCATCTTTTATTATTTACTCCCGATACCATTATATCAGATTTAATTGAAACACCAGGTGCTGCATTGTTTGATGAGGGTGCGTTAAAGGTATTTTCACCTAATGGTAATTATTATGCAACTTACACAAGTCATGGCGGAGGTTTACGAATGTACCAATTTGATCGTTGTGCAGGCAGTTTGAGCTTGATGTCTATTATTCCAGATCCAGATAATGCTAACAGTGCGGGATTTGGTTTGTCCTTTAGCCCATCGGGTCGCTTTTTGTATTTCAGTAATTTAGAAAAAGTATTTAGGGTAGATATGCAAAGCAATTTACAACCCTCTGATGTGCAATTGGTTTATACTTACACTCCTTTTATGGATAGTGCTTTTGGTTATTTAAATGTTTTTCATGTGATGGAATTAGGAGGTGATGGAAAAATTTACATTAATGGCAGTGGTGGTTGTCGTTATTATTGCACCATTGATTATCCTGATGAAGTAAATTTAGCTAACATTGGTTACCATCACTTTAATTTTAAAATACCTTTTTTTAATAACCATACACTAACTAACCATGTAAATTATAGTCTAGGGCAATTACCTGGCAGTCCTTGTGATACACTAGGCTTAACGGTAGGTAAACTACAAATAAAAGCCCCGCAAATAAGTATTGGCTCCAATCCCAACAATGGCAACTTTAGTGTAAACTTTACCGAGCAAAAAATAAGCGGTGTGTTGGATGTTTATGATTTAAATGGGCAAGTATTGCACAGTGAGTATGTAGCACCTTGGAGCAATACTAAGCAAGTTAATTTGCAACATCAATTGAGTAATGGCATGTATGCGCTGCGGCTGAGTTTTGGGGAGCAAATGGGGGTAATTAAGTTTGTTGTGAAAAAATGAAAATTAAATCTAATGGACGTCATGGTGGCCTAAGTCGCTATTTTCTATAGTTGGCAAATCTGACTTATTTGGATGATTGCGAGTCGAGCCCGCAATGACGCACAAAAAACATAATAATATGAAAAAATACATTATAGCATTATTACTTTTGGGCAGCACAATCACTAAAGCCCAAACAACAGAAACACCAAGCATGTTGGAGTATTTAAGCAATGTGGTTCTATTTAATCCTACTTTTATTCATATTCATGAAACCCATGGAAAAATGACGCATGATATCATGGTAAGTGGCAGATGGAAATACGAAATAGAATTTAAAAACAGAAAACAAGATGCTGTTTTTAGCGTGTTTGATGATCAAAATAATTTATTGTTTGAAGTAGAAGAGGATGCTGACAAACCATCCTCAGTAATTGATTTGAGCAATTACGGTCCTGGCATTTATACCATTAAGCGCAAAGCAAAGAATAAAGTTTTTGTGTTTGAGGTGGAAAGGATGATGTGATATTGTACTATCTTTATCTAAGATATTGAGAACTAAATACTTTGGGGTTGGCGTGCGGTTGGAAAATTTTAGCTCTTTTACATTTTTAGTGCGGTTGCCTGTCGCGGTTGGAAAAATGGGAAAGTGCTAAAATGTGCGGTTGGGCGCGTGGGTTTGGAATGTTTAATGCTAGCTCTGTCCTTTGTTTTTTGTCGTCAACGGGTTTCTGGTAACGTTTCGCAGATTGGCGATGGGCGGGCTTTTCAGCACATAAGTTAGTTCGGAGTACTGAACTTTCGGCTACCACAAAACTGTCAAGCGGAGACGAAACCCCGCCTATTGCCAATGTGCTGTTAGGCACAGTGCACTTGGGTTAGAGTTTTTCAATTTCATCTCTTGTCAATCCTGATGCTTCAATTATTGTCTCTATTGAAACTCCTAATTTCTTCAACGATTTAGCAATTTCAAGTTTCCCTTCGAGTTTTCCTTCAAGTTTTCCTTCAAGTTTTCCTTCGAGTTTTCCTTCGTCATAAGCAGTGTCAATAACTCCTTTCAAATCTCTATAAATTTTCAAACTATTTTCGTAGTTCGCTAATTCCGATTGTCCAAATTTTGCAAGTTCTGCTTTTTCAAATGCTTGACTGAAAACTTCGTCAAAAAATATTTTGGGAATTGTCTGAAAGTCTTCCAAATATTTAATGAAATAAAGCCACTTGTCCAAGCGCGTTTTCAATTGACTTTCTGCAAGCTTGAAATTTGGCATTTCCAAATAAATGTATGTCAACTTTTCATAAAATGTCTTGCCATTTTGGTTTTTCAGTTTTATTGTATGTACAACCTCACTTTTCTCTGGTTCAACTTCATAGTCGTCAAAGGTAAAGTCTAATATACCAATACAATAAACGGCTTTCAAATTATAGTTCCATTCTCCTTTTTCAGCTTGCTCTCTGATAGGAAAT
>CAIKXD010000145.1 GCA_903831265.1 uncultured Bacteroidota bacterium | reverse complement strand
GTATCTTCCTTATTTCCTATCAGCAAATCTTCCACATTTAATACAACGGTTGACGTAGCATTTTGTGTTAAAACCAAATAATTGCAAACCCCCGCATATACAGGATTTCTTTGTAAATAAGATCGATTTACAATGTTAACATATTTTATTCCAATTTTATTTTTAAATTTAAATTTACCAATTGCATTGATATAGGTTGGGGAATAAGCAGATATTTTTTTCATTGGCAAATATTGAATGTTGTTGTAATTTTCGATAAACATTAAAATAGCCAGTACGCCTAAAAATTTTACAGCGCGCTGCAACCAATTGGATTTAGTAACCAGTAAAAAGGGAATTAACAAATACAGTGCATAGCCACCAAGCCTGACAGCACTTGAATAAATTTGCCAAGCATTCTGATTGGTATCTAACAAAGCATAACCAATTATACCGCTCCCAACAATACCTATACAAAGTACAAAAATACCCCAAGCCTCCTTATTCGCATTTTTTAATAGGAGTACTGCTATAAGAATCAAAATGATAGCATTTATCAGTACCCATTTTAATCCGTTAGAAAGTATGCAATTAAGCACACCCCCTATACTTGTCACAATCGCTGCATTTCCTAAATTTAAGGCAATAAATTTTTGATAAACTACAACCATTGCTATGACAAGAAAAATGGCTATAAAAATGGGTAAATGAGATCGAATAAATGCTTTAAATGCTCGAATATTACTCAATAATTGATATGATAAAAAGACTGATATTCCCCCTAAAATTGAAGGTAGTAAAACAATGTTCATGGCAGGTAGGAGTAACAACAGGAGAAGTCCAAATTTCACATTGTTTTTAAAAATAAAATATAAACCAAGCAGGAACATTGGCAAAATAAAAATTAATTTTTGATTGCAGTCAAAAAATATACTGTCCGTTGCTTGCACAAAATTTTCATTGGTTTGATTAGTATAATGAAGAATTCCACGAATACTTATAAAAACAACGGAACAAATAATAATTATTATTGTATCTTTTTTAAACCAATTTCGCAGTATAACGTAAAATGCAAGGAAAGTGCAAAAAATACAAAAACCATAGACAATCCCATTGAGAATTAAATGGGTATTAAAGTGGGTAAGGTTTACAACGGCATAAGTCAGCCAATATTCAAAATAATGATAGGGAACATTAAGGGTTTTATATTTATAATAAGGCGCTAAATAAGCAATTGTTGATTCAGTATTAGTGTCAATAATGCCATTGGCTGCAGTTGTATATGATGCTTGGTCATTAACGGGTACTTTCATTCCCAAGTATTCGACGCCATAAATATTTAAATACGCAATCAATAAGGCTATTGAGAAGAATATCAAAATTGCAATTGCATCTTTTGCATTGAAAAACAAACCAAACTTAAATATACTTTTTTTGTAATTTAAATATCCAACGAAGCATAAGGTAGGTATAGCAAGTATTAAAATGGTATTTCCTCTGGTGGCTATTAGCGAAGTTACTAATGCTATTAGCATCATTCCAACTACAAACCTTACTATAATATTTTCAATATTAAGAACAGGTTTTTCGAAAATAATTACAAATGAAAATACCCAGCTCAAGGCCATACACAAAACAATACCAATAAATAGTTGAAATAGTAACATTATTATTTAAGTATTAAGGAAATTAGAAAACGATGGTTAGGGAGTCGCAACTTCAATTGTTGAAAATATTTCAGCAATTTTTTTAATATCATTAGGCGCTAGGTCGTAAAACATGGGCAACCTGAGCAACCCGTCTGAATATAAATCTGAATATTTTAAATCTCTACCATCGTGCTTGTCCTTATAAAAAGGACTACTGTGCAAACTCAGGTAATGAAAAACTGAATTAATTTCATTGTTTTTCAAATGTGCGATTGCTAAAGTTCTTTTTTCTAAGTTTTCAAACAACAGATAAAACATGTGGGCATTGTTAGAAGCATAGTTTGGAACAAAAGGCAATGTAAACAATCCGCTTTCCGACAAAGGTTTTAATTCTGTCATGTATTGGTTCCAAAGTGCAATGCGCTTATTCTGTATGGCATCCAAATGTTCTAATTGGGCGTATAAAAAAGCTGCTATAATTTCGGAAGGAAGGAAAGAACTTCCAACATCCACCCAACCATATTTATCGACCTCACCTCTAAAAAAGGCGGAGCGATTGGTACCCTTCTCCCAAATAATTTCGGCTCTGGCTTCAAACTTTTTATCATTTATCACCAACATACCTCCTTCGCCTGAAATAATATTTTTTGTTTCATGAAAAGAAAAAGCGGCCATGTTTCCGATGGACCCAAGTGGTCGCTTAACACCATCATTGCCCGTATAATAGCTATCGATGGCTTGTG
>CAIKXD010000144.1 GCA_903831265.1 uncultured Bacteroidota bacterium | reverse complement strand
TTGGTCCAACCCATTTGATGGGGTAT
Source organism: uncultured Bacteroidota bacterium (assembly GCA_903831265.1). Classification (GTDB taxonomy): domain Bacteria; phylum Bacteroidota; class Bacteroidia; order UBA4408; family UBA4408; genus CAIKXD01. The sequence continues at coordinate 21,922 of CAIKXD010000144.1, read as the reverse complement.
TTAAATAATACATAGGTAACACCCCAGAAAAAAGAGGCTAATAGGGCAAATGATGCTCCTCTATTCCATTCTAGGCGAAAGCTATTAATATTTTTAATTTTTAGTAACAAGACACCCACTAGAGATAAAATGAATGTAAAATAATATTGAGTTTTAAAGCTTTCATGTAATATCCAAACAGCCGTTAGAATACTAAAAAGATTTATGCTTGTTAATGGAATTGAAATGCTAATTTTAGAATAATTTAGTGAAAGAAGAAAACAAACTAAACCCAATGAACAAATAAAACAAAGCATTATTGTTAGGAGATATTGAGATAAAGTAGCATTATATGTATTTATTTTAAAATGGTCAAAATGAATATACATACTACTTAGCCACACTAATCCAAATACTAGGGAGGCTATTAATCCTCTAAAAAATATTAACTGCGTATATTTAATGTGTTTGTGTGGTATTTTCCAATAAGCATTACTAATACCAAAACTTGATGCAGAGATTAATGCAAAAATAAAATAGATAAGCATAAAACTATAATTTTAGGGTCGATGCTTTATTAATCCATTTGGCTCGAAATAATTAAGACTGTATTTTAAATGCTTAGAATAAATAATATCGGGAAATTTATCAAATGCGGTTGAAAATATTTTCTTTAATTCCCAATGGTATTTTTCCGGTAAATTACTATAAAGTAAAGCCTCAGCTATTGTATGATAAATAATAGTTGTATCATAAAATGATAAATTTGATTTTATTTTCTTACATAAGTTTAATAAGTATAGTACATATTCTGTTTGAATATTTTGATTGGTCTTCGTTAATATTAAATACCATAATTTATATGCCTTGAATCTTATAAATGGAAAAATATGTAAGTCATTTTGATGTAAGTCTAATGATGCTATTTCCTGAAATATATTTTTTCCAACTTTCATAGCTTTCAAATACTCATTATTTAAATAATAATGCCTGAACAAAACGGTATTTCCAAAGATAAATTCTTGCATATGTTCAAAGTTTGAATTTATATCTGTATTTTTTATATATTTTATATATGCTATCTCGTGATTTTGGATTCTAAATTTTGGATCATAGCCTTTCTCAAGTAAATATTCTCTAAAAAAATTATTTTTGGCAAACTCATTGAAAAAAGGTACTTGTTTGTTTGATGCTATAAGGCTATCATATAAGTTCAAACAAACGCTCTCTTTTATAGATTCTGGGGTTTCTTCTAATGAATCAAAATAATCCATTAGTGGTTTGTATGTTTCATTTTGAATACAATAAAATATTAAACTTTTATTGGTTTTTCCTATGCTATTTATACCATGTTGATATAATGTTCCCCTGGTTGCATTAATACTATCTAAAAAATCATGACTGTTTTTATAGCCTGCAAATATGGCTAAGATATCCGTTGTATATCTGTATGGTTTATGTTTACCATTATAAAAAAATAGCCGATAGATTGTTGTGTCAGAAATATATCCGATTCCATTTTCACTTATAATTTCTGAAAGTTTTAAGCAATCGGGTCTGTTTGAAATTTGATATCCAATTTTCTCAGAGACCATGCGTTTTAAACACTCTAGTGCATATTCGTCAAAATTTGGGTGCATATTAGCCATTTTAAAATTTTATTCAAACTGTCATTGCAAGAGCAGAAACTTAACAAAAGTATGTAAATAATTTGTTCCATAAGTGCCGTAAAATATTCTTCAATGTTTTGCTTTCGTCGAACTATTTTTTTATCACAATTCGTCATTTTAAAATATCCCATAAAATTCCGCATAAGCAAAACAAACCTATGAATTTATATAGCTTCGTGTAATCATTACAATCGTTTTTTAAAATCAAGTTTTGGAATCTTTTCACCATTGTTTCTCTAATTAAAATTTGACAGCCATTGAAAGCTAAAATCAAAAAAACATCAACATTGCATATTTAAACTTTTGAATCTCTATTGCATTTAGCGGTGTGAAATTCTTTTGAAGTAAGGTACTTAATTTATATTTCAATGGTAAGTTATACCATTTGTATTTATTAAATAGCCCAAAGCCATTTAATAAATTTACAATGGCTAATGCCGATATAACAAAATATAGTTCAATAAAATTGGACTATTTATTTTGCATAATCGGTATTAGACGCTTATAAAAACAAAAAAAGGCTGACCACGGCCAACCTTTTGTGTTATTTGGGTACAACTTAATTTTTAATAAACTTCTTTACACCACTTTGGCTGCCACCAATTTGCAACTGAATTAAATAAATGCCCGCTTCTAAATCCTGCACATCAACAATATGGTTATGATAGCCTTCGCTGAAATTAGTTCTTTGCATTTGTTTAATGTTACGACCAGCCATATCAAGCACATTGATTTGTACATTGCCACTTTCAGGTAAATTATAAAATAATTGCAAATAGGCTTGCGCTGGATTCGGCTGAATTTCAAAATCTTTAATTAAACTTTGTCCAATACCTTTTATTTGATTTGAGGTAAGCAGGCAATAATTACTTATGGCAACCAAACTGTTATACACATTTAAACGCCCTGCGGTAACTGTTTTATTTAAAAGATCTGCATTAGGGTCAACATTATCTAGCATAAAATCTTTGAATAAAAGCGCAATTGAATCGGGGTAATTCTTATAGTCTTGCAACAACTGTGGACAAGCAGCAGAAATCATTAAACCTACAGCGCCTGCTACGTGTGGCGTTGCCATTGATGTACCCGAAAGATTTGCATAGGCATTATTTGGAGTTGTACTATTTACAGTTGTTCCAGGAGCACCAAGATCGATTGTTGTTAAGCCATATCCTGCACTGGAAGTCTTAATATCATTTCTGGTTGTGTTAGTTACAGTAATTAAATGATTGTTTGGACAAGCAGTTGGCATATCACCAGTTACATCAATATTGTAGTTGGCATTTGCTGTAGCTCCAGCACTTAAAATTCCAACTGCACCAAGTGAATCGTACATTCCACACCAAATTGGGTAGCCACTAGGATTAGCATTATCAACACCAAATGATGAATTGGTTGCTACAACAAAAGCTCCTTGCAACCCGTTAGTTTGATTGTATATTTTTCGTTGTTTAAAAGCATAAGCATAGGCATTAACAACTGTTGCTTCATCTCCACTTGACCCTTGAATAGCCATCACTTTAGCATTCCAATTTACGCCAGCAACACCTAAATTATTATTTCCTTTGGCTGCAACTGTTCCTGAAACATGCGTACCGTGCTGACTTGATGTAATTGTTCCATTATTATTGTATGCATTCCAACCATTTACATCATCAACATAGCCATTGTTGTCATCATCAATACTGTTACCAGGAATTTCGGCATAATTTTTCCAAAAATTAAGATCCTGATGGGCCAGAAAAAAACCACCATCAACAACTGCAACCACCACCGTATCGCCAGCGGCAGTAATTCCACCTGTGTTTAATTCCCAAGCTTCTGGTGCGTCAATATCGGCATCATTAGTTCCTCCATTTTGACCAGTATTGTTCATATCCCATTGGGTTCCATTTACATAATTTGGATCGTTTGGCTCAAGAACTCTTTCTTCTACAAAATGATTAAACTGAACCGCTTTTGTTTGTGGATGTGCATTTACTTTTTGTAGAATTTCATTATCTGCAATTGCATTTTGATTAAATGTAAGCAACCAAATTGCTAAAGGTTCCGATAACTGTTGTTCCACTTTAAGTTCATAACTTGAATCAAATGAAGCAATAAATTCATTGATTTGTATGTCCTTATAAAGTTGAACCATCAATTGACCAGCAACATGATCGTTACTAAAATTACTTTGTGCACTCAATTCTAGCTGAATTAAAACATTCGTTAACAGCAATAAGGCAATAGTTTTTATTTTCATTTTTATAAATTAGTTTTCAAATCTAATAAAAAGTTCAAAATAAATCCTAATTTTTTTAACCGAAACTTTTACAATTGAGTTATTGTGTTATGTTTGTATCATATTGTTAAAGCTATGTCTAAGAAAAAGTTAATTATATCTATCGCTATTATAATGCTGCTATTTGTTTCGTACAAATATTTTTTTAGCGATACCAAGAATGAAAGTGATGTTTTTGTAGAGGTGCAGCAAGGTGAATTTGAAATAAATGTTTTTACCACCGGAGAGCTTGAGGCAAAAAATTCTGTTGATATTCAAGGGCCATCTTCCGTAAGGCAGTTGGGTATTTGGCAAATAAAAATATCAGATTTGGTACCCGAAGGAACCAATGTAAAACAAGGCGATTATGTTGCTGCACTTGATAAAGCAGAAATTTCAACCAAATTAAGAGATGCTGCCAGCGAATTAGATAAAATTCAAAGTCAGTTTACTCAAACTAAATTAGATACTACTTTGCAGATGCGTCAATCGCGTGATGATATGATTAACATGCAATTTGATTTACAACAAAAAGAAATTATTTTAGAACAATCGGCTTTTGAGCCGCCAGCCACCATTAGGCAAGCGCAATTAGATTTAGAAAAAAGCAAGCGCACCTTTGAGCAGGCAAAAAAGAATTACTACGTTAAAGAAAAACAATTAGCAGCTAAAATGCAAGAGGTATCGGCATCATTAAACCAAACCAACAACAAGTTAGATATGCTTAACAATGCCTTGAAAGAATTTACAGTTGTTGCACCAAAAGATGGTATGGTAATTTATCAGCGCGAATGGAATGGTAAAAAGAAAGGTGTTGGTAGTAGTGTGAGTCCCTGGGAACCAACAGTGGCAACGCTTCCAGATTTAAGCACCATGATTAGTAAAACCTATGTTAATGAAGTTGACATCAGAAAAGTAGAAATGAATCAAAAAGTAAAAGTTACACTTGATGCCTATCCTGATAAAAAGTTAACTGGCATAGTAACAGCTGTGGCTAATGTAGGTGAACAAAATCCAAAGTCTGATGCAAAAGTATTTGAGGTTAGTATTCAAATAAATGAAAAAGATACCACACTTAGACCCAGCATGACAACTGGCAATAATATCATCGTTGGAAAATTAAAAAATGTGCTATTTATTCCACTCGAGGCTATTCATCACGATGGAGATAGTTTAACCTACGCCTTTGTTAAAGATGGTTTATCTTTTGTAAAACGTGAAATAAAAATTGGCCAAACCAACGAAAACAATGCTGTAGTTAAACAAGGTTTGGCACAAAACGAAATGGTGTACTTATCAATGCCTGAGGATAAAGATAAATTGAAAGTGGAAAAATTGAAAGCTAAAAAATAAGCATGAACGAAAGGGTATATTTTAACTTTCAAATAGCTTTAGAAGCTATACAAGCCAATAAATTTAGGTCATTACTTACAGCGCTGGGAATTATTTTTGGTGTTGCAGCTGTTATTGCAATGTTGGCTATTGGCAGTGGCGCAAAACAGGAAATATTAGAGCAAATAAAATTAGTTGGTGTAAATAACATTGTAATTACTCCGCTAAAAGAACAAAGTGAACAAAAGGTTGAAGATACTCAAAAAGAAGAAAAAAAGAAATTCTCACCAGGCCTTAATTTGCTTGATGCAAAAAGCATTAAAGAGATTTTACCCGATGTTGTAAGTATTAGTCCCGAAATTATTGTTGAAACCAATTTTGTAGCTGATGGTTTATCGCGCACAGGAAAGTTAATTGGTGTTGAACCCGATTTTTTTAAGATTACTAACTTTAAATTAGAAAAAGGAAAAATGTTTAATATTGAGCAATTGCGCACTGGAGCTCAGGTTTGTATTATCGGAAAAAACTTGCAAGCCAAGTTTTTTAGTAAGCAAGAGGCGATTGGATCTTACTTAAAGTGTGGTTCAGTTTGGCTGCAAATTGTAGGTATTTTAGAAGAAAGAAAAATAAGTAAAAACTCTATGCAAAATTTAGGTATTAGAGATTACAATATGGATGTATACACACCATTAAAGACTGTTTTAATACGCTATAAAAACCGTTCTTTAGTAACAAAAGCCATGCTAAACGCTGCAGCCATGGTGAATGAAGAAACCGGAGAATCTGAAGAAAAAGTTGAAGAATCCATTCATCAAATAGATAGGTTGGTAATACAAATGGCTAACACCGAAAAGTTAGAAGCATCATCCGAAGTCATCAGTAGATTGCTACAAAGAAGACATTTTACAGTTACCGATTTTGAAATTACCGTGCCCATTTTATTATTAAAACAACAACAAAGAACAAAAGATATTTTTAATCTTGTGCTAGGTGCTATTGCAGGCATTTCGCTACTTGTAGGTGGCATTGGTATTATGAATATTATGTTGGCATCGGTACTAGAACGGATTAAAGAAATTGGCATTAGATTGTCTATTGGAGCTACAAAAAAAGACATCGTTCAGCAGTTTGTTTTTGAATCAGTGTTAATTAGTTTGGGAGGTGGCATTGCTGGAATCATTTTAGGAATAATTCTCAGCAAAGTGGTATCAGCGGTGGCTGACATTCCAACAATTATTTCAATATGGAGCATTGTTATTTCGTTTGGGGTATCGGCTTTAACCGGATTAATATTTGGTATCACACCAGCAAAAAACGCGGCACATCAAGATCCAATAAAATCTCTTCGCTATGAATAAATTTAAAGTTGATATTAGTTTGCGCTTGGCTTTTTTGAGCATAGGACTACTCTGCCAGAGGCATGTTTTTGCACAAAAAAAAGATATAACCCTATCATTAAAACAAGTCATTGATTTATCATTACAGCAATCGCCACAAGCCAAGTTAGCAGCTACTTCTTTTAAAAATAAATATTGGATTTATAAAACTTACAAGGCCGATTATAAACCTCAATTAAGATTAAATTCAACACTTCCTGAGTTAACGCGTTCTTATTCAAATGTTCCTCAAAACGATGGTTCATATGCGTTTCGATTGCGCAGTGCTTCAACTTCTTCATTGAATTTAAATTTATCGCAAAACGTTGGTTTAACAGGTGGCCAAGTTTTTTTAGGCAGTTCGCTCGACCGATTAGATATTTTTGGAACCAGCAACTCAACAAGCTATTTGTCGAGTCCTTTTTTAGTGGGATTTAATCAACCCATTTTTGGATTTAATAGTTTAAAATGGCAAAATAAAATTGAACCATTACGTTATGAAGAATCTCAAAAAGCATTTAACGAAGACATGGAAAATGTTGCCATCAGATCTAGTGAACTGTTTTTTAATTTGTTGATGGCGCAAAATATGGTTGAAATTCAACAAAAAAATTTAGCAAATAATGATACGCTTTATAAAATTTCTGTAGGTAGATATAATTTAGGTAGGATAGCAGAAAATGAGTTATTGCAAATGGAATTGAGCGTAATGAATGCGCAAACAAATCTTGCGCAAGCAGAATTAGATGTGGAGTTATCTAATCTGCAATTAAAAACATTTTTAAAGTTTAAAGGCGATGAAAATATTGTTTTACAAACGCCCGAAGTACTGCCTCTATTTGAAGTTAACGAAAATAAAGCGCTTGAAGAAGCATTGAAAAATAGACAGCAAATGGTATCTTTTAAACGCCAAAAATTAGAGGCTGAAAGCGAGGTGGCAAGAGCAAAAGGTGAACGATTTAATATTAATTTAAATGCTTCGTACGGGCTTACCCAAAGCGCTGCAGTTGTTGAAGATGTTTACACCAAACCATTAGAACAGCAACGTTTAAGATTTGGAATAGACATTCCCATCATCGATTGGGGAAGAGCAAACGCAAAAATACAAACTGCAATTGCCAACCAGGAATTAATTGAAACGCAAATGGAGCAGGCCGAACAGAATTTTAGACAAGAAATTTATTTGGCCGTAAAACAATTAAATATGTATCGTCAAAAATTGTTGATTGCTATAAAATCTGATAGCATTACACAAAAGCGATATGATATTACCATAAAAAGATATCTAATAGGTAAGATTGGAATTATTGACTTAAACATGGCAATTATTGATAAGAATCAAACCAAACAAGACTATATTGGAGCACTCAGAACTTATTGGAATGCCTACTTTGAACTAAGAAGAAAAACATTATATGATTTCGAACAAAATAAACCAATCATTTATGCCACTAACAAATAGCATAATTTTATTAATTTCGTAACGCTAAAAAAAACAATATGATAAAAATTACCGATCACTTAAATAGCTACAACCCACATATTATTAATAAACCATACATTATTGCCGAGGCCGGTGTTAACCACGAAGGCAGTATGGATTTAGCTAAAAGATTAATTGATGAGGCCGCAGAAGGTGGCGCACATGCTATTAAATTTCAATCTTACAAGGCCGAAACTATTGCAAGTAAAGATAGTCCTTACTATTGGGATATTACCAAAGAGCCCACCAGAAGCCAGTTTGAGCTTTTTAAAAAGTATGATAAATTTTGGAAAGACGAATATTACAAACTAAAACTACATTGCGATAAAGCAGGTATCGAATTTATGAGTACGCCTTTTGATGTGGAGAGCGCAATGTTTTTAAATGATATGATGCCCGTTTACAAAATATCCTCTTCAGATATTACTAATTTGCCTTTTATTGAATTTATGTGTAAGTTTAATAAACCAATTATACTTTCTACAGGCTCTTCATTTATTTGGGAAATTCAACAAGCACTTGAAACTATTGCAAAATATGGCAACCAAGTTTGTTTAATGCATTGTATTTTAAACTATCCTACACCAGATGAAAATGCACATTTAGGAATGATTTTGCATCAACGTGAATTATTTCCAAATGCCATTCCAGGCTACAGCGATCATACCTTGCCAAAGAAAATGGAAGTACTTAAAATTGCTACTTTGCTAGGTGCTGCTGTATTAGAAAAACATTTCACACATGATAAAACTTTACCTGGTAACGATCATTATCATGCCATGGATAAAGAAGATTTAAAACATTTCTTTAATGAAATGGATTTTACTTTTAATGTTTTAGGAACCTTCAAAAAGCAACCCTTACCAAGTGAAGATAAGTCAAGAGCAAACGCTAGAAGAAGTTTGGTTGCACTTAAAAATATTAAAAAAGACGAAACAATCACTTACGAGCACCTTACTTGGAAACGCCCTGCAAGTGGTATTTCTCCTAAAGAAATTAACGTAGTTATTGGCAAAAAAGCCTTACGTGATATCGAAGAAGATGAAGTAATGAAATGGAATATGCTGTCATAAAAAATGAGTAAAAACCAAAGTTTTACCGACTTTAAAGCTTATTTTTATAGTAAAGTAACCGATTTTAACTTGTTTGATTGTGCTGAATTTAATGCACTAAAAATGGTTTTAGATGGACTGCGTGTTGATTATGCCAGCCGAGGTACAATAGAACTTCACATTTTTGGACCTCTTTGGAAATACGATTTTTTAAATTTCTTAAAACGTGTAAAGGCTAAAACTAAAAACCAAAAACAATATTCCATTGCCCAAATTGAGCAATTTAAAAGTAAAAAATATTTAGTAATTGATGATGGACGCGTTGCTCTTGATGCAAAGGGAATGCCTCACTCCTACTACTTTACAACACTTATGCAATCAATAAACAGAGCGGATTGCTTGCACATTACCGAAAAAAAAAGACATGAAAATTCTATCTACGATTTAAATTGGGAAGAGCTTACAAATCAATTTTTGTTGGCACCAAGCAATGCTGATGAAAAGCAATTAATTAATGACCTTAAAATTACATACAACAACATAAAAAAAAGCAACCTTTTTAGCCAAAAAGAGCTTTTAAATATTGGGTTTTCGTTACAAAATTTCTTTTACAAATATAAAATTTGGGCACGCCTTTTAACAATGGTTAACCCACAAAAAATGTTCTGCATATTGCATTACCATACCGAAGGAAGAACATTGGCCTTTAGAAGAAAAGGTATTGAAGTTATTGAATTACAGCATGGCTTAATTGCCACTACCGATGTATTTTATGTATTTCCAGCACAAACAAAAAGTATCATTAACAAGGCGCTATTTGCAGATCAAATTTGGGTATATGGCAACTATTGGAAAAATGTATTAGAAAAAGGAGTTGAATACATCAATAAAATAAAAGTAGCTGGCTATTACTTATATGATAATTTCACCGGTTACGAACACATCGAAAAGGAAATTGATACGTTTGCTGAAGGTAAAAAATTAATCATTATAACCACACAAACAACGCTTCATAAGGCCTTTATTGACTATACTTTATGGTTAGCTAATAACATTGCAAGCAGAAATTTACCCTATAAAATTTTAGTAAAAACACATCCACTCGAAAAGCAAGAACATTATGCTATTTTAAATCACACAGCAGGCGTAAAAATAATGAATCAGCCTTTGCCTGTGTTGTTTAAGAAAGTACAACTGCATGTAACCATTTATTCAACAACACTATTTGATGGCGCGCGCGCAGGCGTTCCAGGATTTGCCCTGTACAATGAACAATACAAAGATTATATTAATGAAATTGTTCAAAGTGGTGTTGCATATCCTTTAGCGCAACATGAAAATCCTATAGATTTAATTGATAATTTGAAGGCGGTTGATGCAAGTTATTACTATAGCGATTTTAAGATACAGGACTTATAATTACCTAAAGTTTGTTTTGTGGATTACTTTAAACCCAGCTTATACCAAATGCAAATATGATTTAAGCCAACTAAAAAATAATTATGCAATGGTTAATGTCGATACCACTCGAAATTAGCTCTACAAGGCTTTGCCATAATTGAACTAAATTGAGGTTGTAATTGGTATAATGCATTTTGTTTAAATAGTCTTGCGCTCAACAATTGCAAATGATTTTTGCAAAGCTAAAGAATTTGGTATTGTAATTATTTCGCTATCTCTGGTTTTTAAATGAACAAAGAAATAAGTTAAATCAGTTACCTCGCCTTCAAAGGGAAAATCCTTATCCAAAACTCTTACTGTGTCGCCAATTTTTAGTGGATGATTAAAAAACAATATTATACTTGAAGTAATATTTGAAAGAAGCGACCATTGAGCAAAAAAAGCGATGCCTAATGCAGTTAATAAAGTACTTGCAAACACTGCTATTTCATTTTGTTCTAAACCCCAAACACCAGCAACTAAAATTAAGGCGCCAATTGTAGTAAATAATTGAATTGCCTTTATAATTATTTTTCTTCGGGTGCGCTGCAAGTGCGCTTTTTTAAGCGAATTATTAATGATGTTTTTTGTAATAAAAAAGGCCATTATGTAAATTAAAAGTACAATAATGGTTTCCAATATTTGTATTTTATGTGCAGTCATAATTTTTTTTTATAGAAAGTGTAAATGCGTATTGAAATTTTTTAGGCAATAAATGTGTTTATGTTTTTCCGCTGTTTGATATGAAACAAATCTGAAATTTTATTATTCTCAATGGAAAGAAATTTTCAGTTTTATTGGTAAAAAAAAAGCCCTTGCAAAACAAGGGCTTTCTATCATTCTTTGTGATCCCGCTGGGGCTCGAACCCAGGACCCCAACATTAAAAGTGTTGTGCTCTACCAACTGAGCTACAGAATCATTGCTTTTTATTAAAGCGGGTGCAAATATAGCAGCATCTTTTGTAGTCACAAAACAGATTTGCCTTTTTTCTAAAAAAAAATCAAAATAATATTTTAATGTAATGAAATTCAACACTTTATACATCTATATAGTTATCAATAAAAATTGTGAATAAAAATTACAAAGCCCAATAGCGAATGTAATTTCAATTATAACATCATATTTTCCAATGAATTACTTTACTTTATTTAGGTTTTGAGCTGCATATTTAATGAAAGCTTTCAAATTGCTATTTTGATGCTTATAAATTTCCAAAAGTTTATCATATTGCCCATCATAACGATTATACGACATAAAATAGGCATTACCGCTTAACTTGATTTTGTTTGCTATTTTTATTTTTGTTTTCCAATTGTAAATCTCTAACAAGTACAACGCGTCAATTATTTCATTCATTTTTTGTTGCTTCTTAAGATACTTATCTCGATCTGATAAATCCTTAGCAAAAGTTTTATAATAGGCATCCAGCCTTTCTTTTTGCTGAAGTAAAAAGAGCTTTAAAGTATTCTCCTGTTTTACATTCAATAAATAATTTTTCATTTCTAAACTCTCCGAACCATACTTATATTTTATAAATTGTAATGCCCCTTGCCGCCCAACAAAACTGGCAAAATTTTCATTAAAATCAACATTGTTGGCAAAATACAAAGTGGCATGCGTAAGTTCATGAATAATTAATTCCACAATTTCACCTTCTTCATTTTCTAACATCGATGATAATATAGGATCAGGCAAAAAACCGAGTGTACTCCAAGCAGATACCTTTCCAATATCTACATCATACTTTTGCATTTTAAGTGCTATACCTTCTATTCGAGCCAATTTATAATCGAAAAAACCTTTATATGAAACTTCGCCCAACAAAGGAAAATTCCATACTTTTTCATTAAACGAAAAGGGTTCACAAGCTGTTAACATCCATAAAATGGGCTTGTTATGTTGATCATAAAAGGTAGTGTAATTGTCTGTTTTCTTTAGTCCAAATTGCACTTCGGCATAGGCTTTTACTTCTTGTATTAGTTTAATTTTATTTTGTTGTTGTAAACTTATGTTGCTAGTGATAAGCACATCTTCAACTTGTTGTGTATGATAAATAATTTTGAACTGACCATTGGCCTGTCGTAATAAATAAACAGCTAAACTAGCATTAAACATTACCCACATAATAAACAAGAGCCATATTAATTGCCACAATGCAATAAGGATGTATTTAATTTTTTTAAGCAACAATTGTTAATTATTTAGTGCAAATATCAATTAAACTTTGCTAATTACAGTTTAAGCAAGTTAATTTGTGTTCAATTTTTGTGAGAATATGTTTTTTTGGTTGTCTAAAATTTTAAGCTTTTTAATTACTCCACTAATGTGGATTTTTATCTGTTTGCTTTTGGCTTTGTTTTTAAAGAATCCAAAATTTAAAAAGCGTTTTTTAATTGCTTCGGTAGCGCTTTTTATGATTTTTACAAATTCTTTTCTCACCAATTTGGCGCTCCATGCCTGGGAAGTGCCAGCTGTATCGCAGCAAACATTAAATAAAAACTATGAGGCCGCCATAGTACTTGGCGGTGTTTCTTTTTGGGACCATACGCTCAACAGAATTCAATTTAGCAGAAGTAGCGATCGCGTTTTTCAATCCTTAGAATTGTATCACTTAGGATACGTTAAAAAACTAATTATTGTAGGAGGCTCAGGCAGTATAGTGTACCCCGAAGATAAAGAAAGTATAGAAATTAAAGCCTACCTGATTAATATAGGTTTTAAAAGTGATGATATTATTATTGAAGATCAATCTCGCAACACCTATGAAAATGCAAAATACACAAAGGCTGTGATTGATTCATTACAATTAAAAGGACCATTTATTATGGTAACTTCTGGCTTTCATATGAAAAGAGCGCAGCAATGTTATCGTAAATTTGGAATTGAATCAACCTCCTACTCTACCGATAGATACAGTGGTGAGCTAAGATTTGAACCAGATAAAATATTGATACCAAATACCTCTTGCATACAAGCTTGGGATGTGCTGTTACATGAATTTTTTGGATACGTTGTATACTATTTTTCTGGATATTTATAGTTAACTAAACAACGGGCTGCTATATCTGGATAATCAGTAATAATGGCATCTACACCCAAAGTTAACATTTCATTTATATGTTCTATTTTGTTTACTGTAAAAGCAAAAACTTTAATATTTTTTGATTGTAATTTTAAAATATTATCGGCATTTAAATAATGATAATCGCTCGCTAAAATAGAAGGAATAAAGCCCAGTTCTTGGATATGCAAAAACGGGTCAAGTTCATCCTCAATTAATAAAGATAAGGCTATGGTATCATTTATTTTTTTGATACTACGCAAAACTTGTTTATCAAACGATTGAATGACTAACCTATGTTGAATTTCAAATTTAGCAATAACTTCTAATACCAAATTTACATAACTATCATAATCGGGCTGACTCTTGCCAATTAAATTGGGATCACTTTTTATTTCAATATTGTAAACAATGGGAGTTCTTGATCGCTTACTGCATTCGTTTTCAATAACTTCAATAACGTTTGACAATAAGGGTTTACTGGCATGCGTATTTTTAACCAACGGAAAATTAGGATGAGGAAGCAAGCCACAATCAAAGGTTTTAATAGCTTCATAATCCATATCAAAAATAACAAGTGCTTTTTCCTCTTCCTTGGTAATTTTTTTCAAGTTGGGCCACAAACATTTTTTGTGATGCATAAAAGGCTCGTGCGATACTACTATTTGAAGATCTTTTGACACTACCACATCCATTTCAATGGCATCAGTTTTTAAACCTAAAGCGTGTATAAAACCGTCTATCGTATTTTCAGGAAAATATCCTCTACAACCTCTGTGCCCGTGTATTTCAGTTTTTTTATAGTTTTGCACAATTAGTCTTATATTTGGCCCTAAATTAATTAAATATTTTAATGGCAGATGTTAAACCTTTCAAAGCAATTCTTCCAACTAAAGATAAAGTTCATTTAGTAGCAAGTAGAAGCGTAGATTCATATAATTCGTTTGAATTAAGATATAAAATTCAAAGTAATCCTTTTTCCTTTTTAAGAATTGTAAAACCAGAATATAACGATACTAAAAAAAGTAAGCCCAACTCGCCCGAATTATTAAAAAAAATTAAACATACATTCTCAGCGTTTATTGCATCTGGCGTTTTTGAAACTGATAGCCAAGAGGCATTTTATATTTACGAACAAATTAAGGAAAATCATTCTTATACCGGAATCATTGGACTTTCCTCAATAGATGATTATTTTAATGGTGAGATAAAAATTCATGAGCAAACCATTACCGACCGCGAAGAAAAGTTAATGCATTATTTAGAAGTTTGCGATTTTAATGCAGAGCCTGTGCTTATTTGCCATCCTGAAAATGAATCTATCAATGAAGCTATTATTAGTGCAAAAAAAAAACAAACCTATTTTGATTTTACCACTGCAGACAAGGTGCACCACAAATTATGGCAGTTACACGATCCTAATTTAATAAATCAAATTACCAATGGTTTTAAAGAAGTAGGCGCCATATACATTGCAGACGGGCACCATCGATCGGCTTCTTCTTCATTACTCGGAAAATACCGACGTATTCAACAGCCAAATTACAAAGGAAACGAGTCATTTAATTATTTTTTATGTGCCTATTTTTCTGAATCTCAATTGCATATTTATGATTTCAACAGAGTGGTTAGCGATCTAAACAACTTAAATGAAATCGATTTTATTGAAAAAATAAAAGAAAAATTTGAGATCATCGAAAAAGGAGCGGAAATTTACAAGCCAAATAAATTACATAACATGAGCATGTATTTGGGCGGTAAATGGTATTCGCTAACGTTAAAACCTTCATTTATTAATGATACAGATCCTGTTGGAGTGTTAGATGCAGCCTTACTATCAGAACATATTCTAGCTCCTGTTTTAGGAATTCAAGATTTAAAAACCGACAAGAGGGTTGTTTTTGTTAACGGTACAAAAGGAATGGAAGAGCTAAAAAATCATGTAGATGGCGGCAAAATGAAAGTAGCCTTTGGCTTATATCCCGTTGTTATGGAGCAGTTGAAAAGAATTGCAGATAATCATTGCATTATGCCCCCAAAATCTACGTATATTGAGCCCAAATTAAGAAGTGGTATGTTAGTTTATTCTCTTTCAGCATCTTAAAAACTATTTTATGTATAAGTCTAGTATTAAATATGGAGCAGCCTCAGGTATAATTATTGGTTTAATTTCAGTTGCAACTTTTTACGCTGGCTATCCTACCCGCGGAAATAAGTATCTAACTATTGCCAGTTTATTCTTTATGTATATCCCATCATTATTGACAATATATAATGTGCGCAAAAGTAACGGAGGAGAAATCTCCTTTATGAACTCTCTCAAAGTTGGAATTCTATCAGGTTGGATCACTTCTTTAATTTTTATTATTTTTACTTATGTGTACTATAATTATTTAAACCCAAACTTTGCATATAAATACCTAGTAGATATCGAAATATCTTTAAAGCAAGCCGGACTAAAGGGTGCAGAACTAAAAAAGGAAATGGCAGATTGGAAAGTCTTCTTTTCACCAAATAGTCTAACACTAAATACTCTATTTAGAACAATACTTACTACAACTATTATGGCAGCTATCAATGCACTAATTTTATTTAAAAAAGATTAATTTATATGATTAAATTTTCACCCCCGCACATCGATCAAGCCATTATAGATGAGGTAGTAAATGCTTTAAAATCGGGCTGGATTACTACTGGACCAAGAACTAAACAGTTTGAAAAAGATATTGCAGCCTATTGCAAAGCCCCAAATGTACTTTGTTTAAATTCTGCAACTGCTGGTTTAGAAATAATATTACGTTGGTTTGGCGTTGGGCCTAACGATGAAGTTATTGTTCCTGCTTATACCTACTGCGCAACAGCAAATGTAGTTATGCATTGCGGTGCTAAATTGGTTTTTGTTGATGTAAATCAAAACGACTTTAATATAAGTTTCGAACAAATAAAAAAAGCAATTACGCCAAATACTAAAGTAATTATGCCTGTCGATTTTGCTGGGCTTCCATGTAATTACAATGAATTAAATGATTTGGTAAAGTCAGCTGAAATAAAATCACTATTTAAAGCCAATACCACCGAACAAGAAAAATTAGGTCGCATACTAATACTGAGCGATGCAGCCCATTCTTTTGGAGCAACTTTTAATGGTAAAAACACAGGTGCTCTTTGCGATATAGCCGTATTTTCATTTCATGCAGTTAAAAACTTAACCACTTCCGAAGGTGGTGCCGTTGTGTTTAATTTGCCTGAACCATTCAATAACCTAGATATTTACAATGCACTTTGCATTAAAACTTTGCATGGCCAAAATAAAGATGCACTTGCTAAAACTCAAAAAGGAAATTGGAAATATGATATTGTTGAACCAGGTTATAAATGCAATATGACCGATATTTCGGCAGCTATTGGACTTGTTGAATTAGCCAGATACGATTCCATGATTCTGCCAAAAAGAAAACATATTTGCGAAACATATTCAAAAATTTTGGGCCAACACGAATGGGCGCAATTGCCTATCTTAAAAGATGATCAAAGAGAAACTTCCTATCATTTATATCCTTTAAGGATAAAGAATATTACCGAACAACAGCGCGATGCAATTATGCAAAAAATATTTGATGCTGATGTTTCAGTTAATGTACATTTTATACCTGTGCCAATGACTTCGTACTATAAAAGCATTGGTTATAATATTGCTAATTATCCAGTAACCTATAAAAACTTTTCATGCGAAATTTCTCTGCCTGTTTTTATTGACTTAACAGATCAAGAAATTATTACTGTTACAAATGCTGTGATTAGCGCTGTTGAAAGTATTATCCAAACCAACTAATAAATTACAGATTGGCAAAAAGAGCTTTTGACTTACTTTTTTCAGTGATTGGGTTAGTTGCAATTACCCCGGTAATGCTCATACTTGCTTTCATTATTACTATTGATTCAAAAGGAGGTGTGTTTTACAAACAAGTACGTATTGGTAAAAATCAGAAACCTTTTAGTTTATACAAGTTTAGATCCATGCGCACCGATGCCGATAAAAAGGGATTACTAACCGTTGGAAATAATGATAGCCGAATTACTAAAATTGGATATTATTTAAGAAAATACAAGCTTGACGAATTGCCACAGTTAATAAATGTGCTGTTTGGCAATATGAGCTTTGTTGGGCCAAGACCCGAAGTAGAAAAGTACGTTAAATTATATAACCAAGAACAGCTAATGGTTTTTAATGTTAAGCCAGGCATTACCGATTGGGCCTCTATTAAATATGTTAATGAAAATGAAATACTAGCCAAAAGCAGTCAGCCAGAAAAAACCTATATCGAAGAAATTATGCCTGCTAAGCTAAAATTAAATTTAGAATATGTTAAGCACAATAATGTATTTGTCGACATAAAAATTATTTTACTAACCATCAAAGCTATTATTTAATTAACTTTCAATATCAAATAGCAACGCTATAAAAATTATGTTCGGGATAATTAATGCACAAAACCAAAAAAGTAAAATCCTTCAACACTTTATTTTTGCTGAAGTAATTTCTTTGTTTTTTGGTGTTCTATATCGCATTTATTACAACAACTGGGAAATGGTGCCAATGCTTGCTTTCTTTGCTATGGTTGCTATTATTGCTCAAGTATTTAATTACAAAGGAAATTACAAAGTTGCTAAACACATTCTCTTTATTTCAACCAATCTTTTGATGTATTTTACTGCATTTAGCATTGGATTAAAAACTGGTATTTATTTATTTTACTTCCCTATTGTACTTGGTTATTCCTTTCTTTTAGATATAAAAAGCAAACAAGAACTTATGTTTTATTTTGCCTTTACCCTTTTTTTATTTCTATCAATACTTTTTAACATTCAATTAATCCAATTCATAGTTATTCAAAAATATGACTCGCCAAAATTTCAGTTCGAAATTATGGCTTTTTTATCCTTTTTATTAGTGCTTTACCAAACTTATTTGTATGTAACCGATAGAGAATCAACACAAAAAAAGCTCATCCAAACTATTAGAGATCTCAAAATTTCAGAAAATAAACATCTGCAGGATATTAAAGAAAAAGAAGTTTTGTTAGCCGAAGTATACCATCGTGTTAAAAATAATTTATCGGTGGTGAGTAGTTTAATTAATTTACAAATGAACACCATCGACCATGAGTATACAAAAAGCGCCTTGATGGATTGCAAAAACAGGGTAAACAGTATGGCCATGATTCATCAAAAATTTTATGAAGGAAAAAATTACAGTAAGATTGATTTCAAGGCTTATATCGAGGGTTTGGTTGACGAAATAAAATTTGCCTACAACATCAAAAACAAAAACATATCAGTAGAATCATCTATTGATCCCGAAATTAATTTTGATTTAAATGTGGCAATACCTTGTGGCATAATATTAAACGAATTGATATCTAATTCATTTAAACATGCCTTCAATAATCAAGATACAGGTAAAATTGGAGTATCTATTGAGCGCGAAAATAACTTATTTTTATTGCGAATAGTTGATAATGGTTCTGGTTTTGAATACAAAAATAAAATTGAGTCAAGCAAAA
The DNA here is from genome assembly GCA_903831265.1 of uncultured Bacteroidota bacterium. Taxonomy (GTDB): domain Bacteria; phylum Bacteroidota; class Bacteroidia; order UBA4408; family UBA4408; genus CAIKXD01. Next base: position 2,701 of record CAIKXD010000144.1, on the reverse strand, counting down.
CTTTAGGCCTCATTTTAATACAATCACTCTCTGAACAATTAGATGGTACCTTTCAATATTTTGGCAATAAAGGAGCCGACTTTCGATTACTATTTAAAGCTAGCTCTGTTAAAAAATAGTATTTCTTGTAAAGTAAACATCATATAATTTATTTGTCGTAAACTTTTCATCCTCTTGCGGCAATTCAACAAATGCATTGATTTCGCACAAGTTGGTCAAATCGCCTGAACCATTTCCTGGATAGGGCTTTGCAACTAATTGTCCTTCTCTGGTTTGATGCACTTTGGCTTGCATAAAATAAGTTAAAGATGATTTAAAATATGTTTCCTCAGATACATTTACTTTATAAATAATTTGATTTAAACTCATTTTATGCTTAATGAACGGAAGCAAATAAACATAGGTGCAAACGGCTGCCGAAACAGGATTTCCTGGCATTGCAAATACAATACATTGCTCTGTTCGTCCAAACCAAAAGGGCTTCGCGGGTCGTTGTGCAACTCCATGAAATAATTGATTTACGTTTAACTTATTTAAAATAGAAGGAAGAAAATCTGCCTTGCCTTTTGATACTGCACCTGTTAAAACAATTACATCAAACTTTTCGAGGCTTTTTTCAAGTAAATCTTGCAGCTTAATTAAATCATCCATCATCAAATATTTTACACTTTCTAAACCAAGCTCATTTAACGCTCCTGATATCATGTTATGATTAGATGCTCTAATCTGATAATCGTTTGGTAATGTATCAATACCTGTTAATTCATCTCCGGTGGCAATTATTGCAACACTTATTTTTTTATAAACCAATATCGAATGCTTACCAACGGTTGCAAGCATAGCCATATCGGCCGGAGCTATAATTTGATTGGCTTTTAATACAATGTCACCTGCCGCTTTATCACTGCCTTTGGTATGAATATTTTGACCTTTTTTTATAATCGAAGCTATTAATTTAAAATGCTTTTCACTGCTGTCATTGGCATCTAATTCTAAATCTTCGTACCTAATAATGGTATCACAACCGATAGGAAGCACAGCTCCAGTCATTATTTCTACACATGTGCCCTCTGTATAAATTGAACTTGCATTTTCGCCAGCAAATTGTGTTTTTACCACTTTCCATGTATAAATTCCCTTTTCAATATCACAATAATTAATGGCAATGCCATCCATTGTAACACGGTTAAAAGGCGGCATGGCACGGTCGGCTATAACATCTTCAGCAAGCTTCCGTCCCAAACAAACATCTATATTAATGGTTTCAAACTTTAGTGCTAATGGTTGACTCATTACTATTTTTTTTGCCTCTGCTGCACTAATCATAATCATTTAAGTTGATTTTTGTTTAAGAATCAAATATTACATAAAATTAAATACTTTCAAAATTAGTTATTAATACATTGTTATTTTTTATAATTTTACATCATGTCAAAAAAAGAACTGACTCATATAAATGCCAATGGCATGGCTCAAATGGTAGATATTTCTAAAAAGAAAAAAACAATCAGAATTGCCAACGCAAGTGCAACTATTTTTTTACCCCCAAGCATTTATAAACTTATTGATAATAAAGAAATAATTTCTGCTAAAGGCCCAGTTTTTAATACAGCAATTATTGCGGGCACAATGGCGGTAAAAAACACCGCTTCTATCATTCCATTTTGCCACTCTATTTTAATTGAAAATTGCAAATTTAGATTTGAATTTGATGCTTTAAAAAGTGAAGTTAATGTAAATTGCGAAGTCGTTACTAATGGCAAAACAGGTGCAGAAATGGAAGCACTAACAGGCGCATCGGCAGCTTGCTTAACCATTTATGATATGTGTAAAGCAATTTCTCCTTTAATGGAAATCAAAAACATTAAGCTAATGCATAAATCAGGAGGAAAAAATGATTTCGAAAGAAAAAAGTAATCATCATCATCAAACAAATAAGGCAACTCATTTAAATGAAATAGGCATTTGGGGCATAGGTTGCACTGCCATGCAACAACTTTATGATTTTATTTGCCAATCAAATCCAAATAATAAAATTGGATATTATGATGTTAAACACATTGAAGAACCTGTAAATAATAATACTTCTTTAAACTTTAAAAATGTAGCATTGCAGTTGCAGCAAAACATTGAATCCTATCAAGTAAATCAATTTTTTAATGCTGCAGATCTTGTAATTGTAAATGGCAATCACCAGCATGCTAACCATATGATTTTGATTTTAGATGGCAAAAAAGATTTCAAACCAAATGCTGAGCATCTTTTAAAAACAACCACTATTTTTTATAATCAACAAACAGCTGTATTAGCAAAAGAATTGGCTGCTAAAAACGATAAAATCGAATTGATTCTTGGAAGCGATTTCGATACAATCAATCAATTTATTAAAAAACAGATACACCAAAATGAAGCTTCATTAATTGGTTTAATTTTAACTGGTGGCGAAAGTACGCGCATGAAGCAAAACAAGAGTTTGATTGAGTATCACAAGGAAGCGCAATGGCTGCATTTATATCATTTATTAGAAAGTAAATGCACTCAAACTTTTATTTCAAGTAGCAACAAAAATGCCCACCTTTTTGACGAAAAACCCATCATTACTGATACTTTAATAGGTTATGGTCCTTTATCAGGAATATTATCTGCGTTGTTAAAATTTAAAAATAAAGCCGTTTTAGTGTTGGCTTGCGATTTACCTTTA
>CAIKXD010000143.1 GCA_903831265.1 uncultured Bacteroidota bacterium | reverse complement strand
GTTGCAATTTTCATTACAACACGATTCAGCTTTTGCTTTGTTAATGCTTAATAACTTTAAACTTGGCAGAGTCACCAAAAATAAAATGAGCGAACACAAGGTTAAACTAAAATTTTTCATTGCAATGCAAATATATTTATTTAACTCACTAAAGAGTAAATTAAAATAATACTTTTTGTGTTTTTAGCAAAAGGATGTTAGCTTTAAATAAATTAAAATTCATTAGTTTTTTGTCTTTTGGCTTAGTCTACAGTATTTTTAATTTCATTATTAATACCGATTACACTTTCAATTTAGTACAATTGCAGCATGGCCTTATTTTACTAATTTCAATTAGTATCGGCCTTAACCAATGCATATTTATTTTTTTAGTTGGACTAAAAGATAAATGCAATTGGTATAATTGACATAGGCAGTATTTTACTTTCTTTTAAACAATCTGTTAAATTAATAGTTAATAATACTAACTATTTATAATTAAAACTAATTTTGTTTTAGATTTAAAACTTTATGGATAATAATATATGCAATCGACTACCTTTAGGAAGATCGTTGGCCATACTGGCAAAAACGTATTATGGCGCCCTCACCAAGCGTTTGGAGCATCTTGAAATTGAAAGGTACTATTCTATTTTAATCCTAATAGAAAATCATGGTGCTAAGTGTACGCAGCAATTTATTTGCGATGAATTAAAAATGGATAAAGTAAGTATGGTGCGTATTGTAGATTATCTTATCGAAAAAAAATATGTAAAAAAAGTAGTCAATCCTAAAGATAGAAGAGAACATTTTATTCAATTAACAAAAAAGGCAATTGAAGTTTTGCCAGCAATACATCAAGCTATTGATGAGGTAAATTCAGCAGCTTTGAAGGGTATAGCTAAAGAAAAACAAAAGGAATTATACAGCCAACTGAATTCCATTCAAATGAATTTGGCGCATTTACCTTCACAAAAAATTTATATCAACTATAAAAAAGCAAGTAAGAAAGTATGAAAGCAAAAAATATCTTAATCATTACAAGCCTAATACTTATTCTCGTTGGAGTAAAAGTGATTTTTCTTAAACCAAAGAATCAAGGAAAACCCAATGGGGCAGGTGCTATGGGTAAGGGTGGTCCTACTAAAGTTACCGCCTTTATTACTTCTGCAAGTACATTGTATAATCAATTGTTTTCATCAGGTACTGTGCGTGCAAATGAAGAGGTAATGTTGATGCCTGAAGTAGCTGGTAAATTAATACAAATAAATTTTAAAGAAGGCAGCTATGTTAGTAAGGGTGCCTTGTTGGCAAAAATTAGTGATAGTGATTTGCAAGCACAATTTAGTAAATTAAATCTGCAATTAAAATTGGCAAAAGAAAAAGAAGAACGTTTAAAATCTTTGTTGGCAATTAAAGGAGTGAGTCAAGAAGAATTTGATGCGGCTGCAAACCAAGTAAAAATAATTAATGCTGATTTAGAATTAAATAAAGCACAAATTGCTAAAACAGAAATACGCGCACCTTTTAACGGTATCATTGGCTTGCGTCAGGTGAGCGAGGGTAGTTTTGTAAATAATTCTACCATCATAGCTAGCATTCAACAAACCCAAATTTTAAAAATAGATTTTACAGTGCCCGAAAAATATGCTTCAATTGTGGTTCCAGGAAATATGATAAAATTTACTGTTGATAATTTCAATCAAACGTTTACGGCAAAGGTTGACGCTATTGAACCAAAAATTGATGCGCAAACAAGAAACATTGCCATAAGAGCAATATTCAAAAATGAAAATATAAATATCTACCCCGGAACTTTTGCCAGAATAGAATTGAGTGCCAATAAAAAACAAGAAGCGATATTAATTCCCACTGAAGCTATCATTCCCGAATTAAAAGGTAAAAAAGTTTTTGTAAATAGAAGTGGCAAAGCCATTCCTGTAAAGGTGAAGACAGGAATAAGAAATGATGCACGTATTGAAATTATTGAAGGGTTAAAAGTTGGCGACACAGTAATCACCACCGGAATAATGGCATTGAAACCAGAAGGCGAAATAGTGATCACAAGCATTAAACAATAGTAGGTATGAATATTTCCTCAATAAGTATAAACAGGCCTGTGCTTGCTATTGTAATGAACATCATTATTGTTTTATTTGGAGCAATTGGCTATTCTTTTTTGGGAGTGAGAGAATTCCCCTCTATTGATCCTCCTATCATTACAGTTAAAACAAATTATGCGGGAGCAAATGCCGATGTTATTCAATCACAAATTACTGAGCCTTTAGAAAAGGCAATCAACGGAATTGATGGAGTTCGCACAATTTCATCGGCAAGTAACCAAGGTTCTAGTGTAATTACTGTTGAATTTAATTTATCGTCAAATCTTGAAGCGGCAGCCAATGATGTGCGCGACAAAGTATCGCAAGCTGTTAATCAATTGCCTAAAGATATTGATGGATTGCCAACCGTTACTAAATCTGATGCCAATTCAGAAGCAATTCTTTCTTTAACATTACAATCAAATACACGCACTCAACTAGAAGTAAGCGATTTTGCAGAAAATATATTAGCAGAGCGTTTACAAACTATTCCAGGTGTGAGCACCATACAAATTTGGGGTCAAAAAAAGTATGCTATGCGCTTAACACTCGATCCAGTTAGGCTTTCTTCTTATGGCTTAACACCTATGGATGTGAGAGCTGCATTGGATAAAGAAAATGTAGAATTGCCTTCAGGAAAAATAGCAGGAAATACATCTGAGTTAACTTTAAAAACATTAGGTAGATTAAAAACACCAGAAGAATTTAATAATTTAATTTTAAAAATTCAAGGTGATAAAACTGTTAAGTTGAGAGATATTGGTGAGGCTTATTTAGGGCCCGAAAATGAAGAAACAATGTTAAAACAATCTGGTACTCCTATGATTGGCTTGGCTTTGGTGCCACAACCAGGCGCCAACTATCTAGATATAGCAGATGAATTTTACAAAAGATTAGAAAAAATTAAAAAAGATTTACCTAAAGATTTTTATGTAAACATTGCACTTGATAATACTTTATTTATTAAAAAATCTATTACCGAAGTACTAGAAACATTGGCTATTGCTATTGTTTTGGTAATTATTATTATCTATTTATTTTTTAGAGATTGGTTAATTGCATTGCGCCCTTTAGTGGATATTCCGGTATCATTAATTGGTGCATTCTTTATCATGTATATGATGGGATATTCAATAAATGTGCTCACATTACTTGCCATTGTTTTAGCAACAGGTTTAGTGGTTGATGATGGCATTGTGGTGACTGAAAATATCTATAAAAAAATTGAAGATGGCTTAAGCCCAATCGAAGCGGCTCACAAAGGATCTAAAGAAATTTATTTTGCAGTTATTTCAACCTCTATTACGCTTGCTGCTGTATTTATGCCGGTAATATTTTTAGAAGGATTTGTAGGTAGATTGTTTCGAGAGTTTGGTGTTGTTCTAGCTGGTGCGGTGCTTATTTCGGCCTTTGTATCATTAACCTTAACACCGATGTTAAATGCACGATTAGTGAAGAAAACACCAGGGAAAAGTAAATTTTACATCGCTACCGAACCATTTTTTGAACGCATGATTAATAGTTATGGTAACGCATTAAAGGGTTTTTTGAAAACAAGACGTTGGTCAATTGTTATCTTATTTGGTGCAATAGGACTTATTTATTTTGCGGGTAATGCACTACAGAGTGAGCTGTCTCCTTTAGAAGATAGAAATTGGATGCGTGTTTCACTTACAGGACCAGAAGGCGCTTCATACGAATACACTGATAATTTTGTAAATGATTTTACTAAATTTGTTTTAGACTCGGTACCCGAAAAAAGAGTTTGTTTAACGGTTACAGCACCTGGTTTTGTTGGATCTGGTTCAGTGAATTCTGCCTTTGTTAGATTGGCTTTGGTTGACGCTGCAGACAGAAAGCGCAGCCAACAACAAATTGCAGATATGATTACTAAGGAAGCAAAAAACTTTCCGCAAGGAAAAATATTTGTGATACAGCAGCAAACTATTTCTGCTGGTGGCATGCGTGGAGGTCTTCCGGTGCAATTTGTTTTACAAGCCCCTAATTTTGAAAAGCTAAAAGATAAACTACCTCAATTTATGGATGAGGTGCAAAAGAGCCCTGTTTTTCAAGGGTTTGACACTGATTTAAAATTTAATAAACCTGAAATTAGTATCACTGTTGATAGAGAAAAAGCCAAAAATTTGGGCATCTCAGTGGCTGATATTGCACAAACTTTGCAATTGGCTTTAAGTGGTCAGCGTTTTAATTACTTTACCATGAATGGCAAGCAATATCAAGTTATTGGGCAATTTAGCAGAGAAAATCGTGATGAAGTGTTAGATATTAAATCAATTTATTTGCGAAATAATATTGGAAAATTAATTCAGTTGGATAATATTGTTTCATTTCAAGAAGAGAGTTCACCGCCACAACTTTATCACTACAATAGGTATCAATCGGCAACAGTTTCGGCAGGTTTGTCACCTGGCAAAACCATAAGTGATGGTATCAAAGAAATGGAACGTATTGCCGATGTTGTTTTAGATGATAGCTTTAGTACCAGTCTTACAGGTGCTTCAAGAGATTTTTCTGAAAGTTCTTCTAACATTTTATTTGCATTTATGTTGGCTTTATTGATTGTATATTTGGTATTAGCAGCACAATTCGAAAGTTTTAGAGATCCCTTTGTAATTATGCTTACGGTACCATTAGCCCTCGCTGGAGCTTTATTATCTTTATGGTATTTTAATCAAACATTAAATATTTTTAGTCAAATTGGTATTATAATGTTGATTGGTTTAGTTACTAAAAATGGTATTTTAATTGTTGAGTTTGCAAATCAATTAAAAGAAAAAGGCATGCTGGTAAAAGATGCCATTCAAGAAGCGGCCGAAGCTCGTTTACGACCAATTTTAATGACCAGTTTAGCCACAGCATTGGGCGCTTTGCCTATAGCTTTAGCATTGGGTGCTGGCGCAAAAAGTAGGATGGGAATGGGTGTAGTAATTGTTGGTGGAATATTATTTTCATTAATTCTTACACTGTTTGTAATTCCTGCTATTTATACTTATTTATCTAAAGAACATAAAGAACATGCTTAGGATATTTTTTACTATTATTTTGTTTTTTCCATTCAGCATTTTTGCCCAAATAAATGGAATATTGTCTTACAAACAGGCTGTAGAATTATTATTAAAAAATAATTTTGATATACAAATTGCAAAAAACAATGCAACAATTGCTGATATTCAAAATACTTATGGCAATGCCGGGTTTATGCCAAGAGTGGATATCAATGCAGGTACAAGCTTGGCCAGTAATAAAACAAGCCAAGAATTTGCGAACGGTTTAAACGTTAATCAAAGTGGTGTGGGTTCAAAAAACATAAATGCAGGAGCCTTTTTAACTTGGACAATTTTTGATGGCATGAAAATGTTTGCTACCAAAGAACGATTAAATTTATTGGAGCAACAAGGTGAGTTAAGTATGAAGCTTCAAATTGAACAACAAATTGAACAACTTACTTTACTTTATTTTCAATCAGTAAGGCAAGAACAATTGATGAAAGGAATACGCGCAACAATGCAAGTGAGCGAAGAAAGAATTAAATTGTATGAACGTAAACTCGAAATTGGTGCAGGTTCTAACGTAGAATTGTTACAAGCCAAATTAGACTATAATGCGCAGAAATCTAACTTACTTTCTCAAAAAAGTTTATTGAGTGAATATAAAAGCAATTTATTAGCTCTCCTAAAAACCGATGCAAATGCAAGTGTTGAAGTGGATACCATTTTTGAATTTGAAAATGTAAAATCGTTGGAAGAAATTAAGCAAAAAATTGAACAATCTAATCAGTCGGTAATGCTTGCTAAGCGTAATGTTCAAGTGCAAACGCAGTTGTTAAAAGAATCGCAATCATTGGTATTGCCTAGGGTTGGCTTAACCTCTGCCTACAATTTTGTTCGGAATGAAAATGCCGCAGGATTCTCTTTATTGAATCAAAATTTGGGTTATAACTTTGGAGTAAATTTAACTTGGAATATCTTTAATGGTTTCAACACACGAAATCAAATTAAGGTAGGGAAGTTTGCTGTTCAAAATAGCCAAATTGAAGTAGATAAAATGAAATTTACTTTTTACAATGCAGCCTATAGCGCATACCAAAAAATGCTGAATGATCAGGAAATATTAACCTTAGAGGAAGAAAATATTCAAATAGCACAAGAAGCTTTGAACATAAGTTTAGCACGATTAAAAATTGGCCTTGGAAATTATTTAGAGATTAAAGAAAGCCAAAGCACTTATGAAGAATCCATCACGCGCCTCGTAAATGCACGTTACAATTTAAAGCAATCGGAAACAACAATTAAAAAGTTGATGGGCACTTTGGTGAATGTTGGTGGTTAAAAAAAGATACGAATGCTTTTAATTATTCTTTACCAAATAGGTTTCATACCTCTTATACCCATATCCACCACAGCATCACCTGCAGCAGGTTCAAAATAACCATCAGGCGTTATATCTTGCCATTCAAAACTTTTGTTTGTTGAGAGAGAAACTGTAATTATAATATCGCTTGTTTCATTGCCTGTAATTACTAATGGTTTTGTTGCGCCATTGTTTCCAATAAATGCAGCAGTAACAACACATGAACCTGCAGGAATAGGTGAGGTAGAAGCAATTGGATTTGGAACTGTGGTAGCACCTGGAGGAGCCTGACCAGTGGAAGTATAATTAATGCCTGCAACGCTTGTTTCAAAGCCCCAATAGCCTTGCAATTTGTTCGAATTTACAGCAATATTTTGCGTTTTAATATTATAATTTGTAATGAAGGTATTGTACCCAATAAATGAAGCAATAGTGCCTGTTCCATAAATTGATCCGCTTTTGTAACGAATATCGTAATTTTGATAGGCCAGTGAAACCCTCAACCATTCGTATGTACCAGGGGTAATATCTTTTAGCTTCATACTGTAAAATTCTTCGTTTTGTCCTTTTAAAACCGATTTGCTAAAATCAATGGCAGTTGCGCCACCAGCTGTTGTTTCTGGGGCATAATAAAGCACGCGCCCTGAACCAAGTTGGGTGAATGCATTTTGTGCCAACTCAATGTAATGGGCGCCCATTTTATTAAAGATGGGGGATAAGGCTGCATTGCCTGCAGGCACGATTGAAGGTTGCCCGAAAGCATTAAGCCTAACCTGCATTGAATCAAATTTAAATTTAAATATTAGTCGCGCATCAGCAGGTGTTGGAGTAGGAGTATGCGTTGGCGATAGAGGCGTTTCAGGCTCATCAACTTCCTTTTTTTTACAAGCTTCAAAAGCAAAAATTGTAATTGATAATAAAAACAATAAAACGATGTATTTTTTCATGACTTAAAATTTTTAAGAATTGTTACATTTATTGTACCAATTTTCAAATATAAAAAAAGAAAAATGAATACCTTATTTGCTAAAAGGCAATAAGCCTTTGAAAAAACTTTGCTTGCTCGCACTTGTTGTAGAAACTGAATTGGCAAGACCTTTGGCGCGTTTTATATCCTCAATAGAATAAAAAGCATTAGGCGAAAAGCGGTGAATTACTTCGGTAACATCCTTCACATTTTTGCGCTTTACAACAATAAAAATTAATTTTACTGCACCTTTTTTTCCTTCACCATCAAGAATAGTGTAACTATAATTTTTCTCTACTAGGCTGTCAATTAATTTGGTGATATCTTCTTGCGTAAACACCCTAATTACTTGGGTGCCTATGGCCAATCTTTCTTCAATTGATAAACCAATGTAGATGCCAGTGGCATAGCCACCAGCCCACCCTAAATAACACATAAAATTACTTAAGTTTTTCATCACAGTGCTAATGGCGAATAGCCATAATAACACTTCAAAGAAACCAATAAAGGGAACCATTTTTTTCATCCCTTTATTTGCCAAAACACTCCGCAAAGTGCCTAAACTAACATCGGTGGCTCGTGATGCAAAAATAATCAATGGAAAAAGTATCCATTCAATAAAAAATTGTTTATCCAAAATGTACTTTTGTTTAGGCCTCAAAGTTAACGGTAAAGCATGCTTTACTATTACACGATACTTTTATTTATTAACTAAAAAAAGTTATTCAAACATTTTAACTAATGTGCTGTTTGTTTTGTTTACTTTTGTGTCGCTTTTATGGGCTCACTCAAACATCTCAATAAATACTTTTTAAAATATATATTTCATCTTTTAGGTGGATTAATATTTATTGTGCTCTCTAATATTTTTGCCATATATCCAGCCCAGGTAACCAGGTTTACCATTGATTATTTGCATGAAGCAGTCTGGCTCAATAATCAAGCACATGGAGCGGGTTTTAAGGAGCAATTACTTCAACAGTTTTTCGAAGCTTTTTTTATCTTTTTCTTAATCATTATTGCTACCACACTCATCAAAGGTGTTTTCATGTTTTTTATGCGTCAAACCATTATTGTAATGAGCAGGCATATTGAGTTTGATTTAAAAAATGAAGTATACAAGCATTACCAGGCCTTACCAGTTTCGTTTTACAAACAAAACCGTACGGGTGATTTAATGGCGCGCATCAGCGAAGATGTAAGCCAAGTGCGCATGTACATTGGTCCGGCTGTGATGTATTCACTTAATCTTATTGTGATGTTTATTTTTGTCATAGGAGTAATGTGGAATGTAAATAGTTATTTAACGCTATTGGTGTTGATTCCATTGCCATTTCTATCTATAGGTATTTATTTCATTAGTAACATCATCAATAAAAAAAGCACTAAAGTTCAGGGGCAGCTCTCAGCGCTTTCTTCTGCCAGTCAGAGCTCATTTGCAGGTATTCGTGTTATCAAATCATTTAACAGAGAAGAGCAAAATATCAGGCAGTTTTTAACCGAGTCTTTAACCTTTAAGTCTTTATCCTTAAAGCTAATGAAGGTTGATTCACTTTTTGCACCCGTAATTACTTTGTTGATAGGAGCGAGTACCATCATCACAATATATATTGGTGGTAAACAATTTATCAATGGCAGTATTACTTTAGGCAATATTGCAGAGTTTGTAATTTATGTAAATATGCTCACCTGGCCCGTTACTTCTATTGGTTGGGTAAGTTCAATTATACAAAAAGCAGCTGTTTCACAACAAAGAATTAATGAGTTTTTAAACACCGAATCAGGGATAAAAAGTGGAAATATGCTGCTTGCCGATGGTCAAACCATGAGCATAAGATTTAATCATGTTAGTTTTACTTATCCCGAGTCGGGCATTAAAGCGTTAGAAGATGTCAGCTTTTTTGTACCTGCAGGTACAAGCATTGGTATTACTGGTAAAACGGGAAGTGGGAAATCTACCATCGCCTTGTTATTAGCACGTTTATATGATGTTGATAAAGGACAAATTTTAATAAATGACATCAATATTAAAGAATACGATTTACAAAGTTTAAGAAACAAAATGGGTTATGTGCCGCAAGATGTTTTTTTGTTTTCGGAAAGTATTTACAACAATATTGTTTTTGGTTTAAATGAAGATAAAAAGGCAAATCAACAACAGGTAGATGATGTTGCACAAGCCGCAGATATCTTGGATAATATAAAAGGCTTTACACAAGGTTATAATACCATGATTGGCGAGCGCGGGATTACCTTAAGTGGCGGACAAAAGCAACGTTTGAGCATTGCAAGAGCATTAATTAAAAATCCAGAAGTGCTTATTTTAGATGATTGTTTAAGTGCTGTTGATACCAGTACTGAAAATCGAATTTTAAACAATTTAAAAACAAGATTGAATAACAAAACCGTATTGTATATCAGCCATAGAATCAGCACTGTGCAACAGGCCAATCATTTAATTGTAGTATCAAACCACGGCATTGCCGAACAAGGTATACACGAGCAACTAATAGCCTTAAAAGGTGAGTATTACATGCAATACCAATCGCAATTGATGCACAATGATGCTTTGAGCATATCTTAAAACAATAAGGTAAACGATTCATAAAACAAGTAAAAAATAAAAGCCATAATCAAGTGATTATGGCTTTTTAAAATATTTCAATAAAAAAATATAGTACTTATTTTTTAGTCATCAAAATAAAATTGATAGTTACTTAACTATATTTTTATATGACAATTGTTGTCCTTCACTTTGTATTCTTACAATGTAAAATTGGTTCTTTTGGAGACTAACTGGCCAATTCATATTTGTTTGCACATCTTTTTGTGTCCAAACTTTTCTACCTAATGCATCAAAAATATCAACTTGTTGCAGTACATTTGTGTTGCTTGAATTAATTTTTAAAGAATTTTCAGCAATAAAAAGTTCAAATTGTTGATTGTTTAACTCATTAATGCCTGTTGGTAAACAAGGATCGCATGTGGCAAATCGACCGCAAAGAGTTGTGTCATTTACACCCACATTTACTAATCTGTTTGTATTAACAGCATTGCTATTAGTACAAGGCCATGCCGGATCTAAAACTTCTATAGCAGGTGTGCTTCCGCTCACATATAAGTATTCAATTGCAGAATCGCCTTGTACTGAAATAGTGGCTTCATATAATCCGTTAGTATTATTTAAAACCATTTCTGTTCCAGGCCAATTGCTCCAACCACTCCAGCTTCCAAAAACATAAACAGGTGTTGTATTTGGATTTTGCAATTGGAAAGTAACATCAACATAGAGGATAGGTGTTGAGCCACAGGCACCACATGATGACCAATAATTGCAAACTGTAGTATCTGTATTAGTTATTGTAAGCACTCTATTCGTATATTGTCCATTGCCATTGGTGCAGGTCCAGGCTGGGTTTAAGGTTTCTTTTGTAGGTCCCACGCCATTCACATATAAATATTCATAATTTGCATTATTTGGTAGCACCAGAGTCTTGTCATAAATACCATCACCATTTGCATCTGTCATAAGATCGCCTGGCCAGTTGGTCCAATTGCTCCAACTTCCAAAAACATATACAGGCGTTGAATCAGGGTTTTGTACTTGAAAAGTTACACTTACAGTTTGTGCATATATATTGCAAACCATAAACATAAGGGTTGAAAGAGTTAGGATTTTTTTAATCATAGTTGTATGTTTTAAGTGAATAAAATTTATAGTGCTTGATATGAAAAGTTTTTAATAATTATTTCGTGGTCTAAATTATTTGTTGGTGCTTGTCCGTTTAATAACCAAAAGTTGAAACGCACATTGGTTGAATCTCCTGGTGCCGGTATAACAATTGGATTGCTTGTATTGTTTCCTTCAATTTTACTGCGGGCGATATTATTTTTAGTAAAGCTCCATTTAGAAACCAGATTTGAACCTGGATAAGTATTCCCCTCGTAGCTTTCCCAATACACGCTATCAGGCGTCCATTTCATCATATAAGTCATAGCTTTACTTATATATTTGGTGGCAATAGGAGGCTTATGCGTTCTTTCTGAATAGGGGATTGGATTGCTAAATATTACAGGTTGCACACTATTGGTCAAAAGTAAAGAATCGTTTGCATCACCCCATTTAGAAAATTCTATATCAATTTCGCTGTTTGCCTGTGTTTGAAAATTGTAATCATCCCAAGTGAAAAAGCCAAAAACAACTTTATTATCAAAGTTACGAATGTCAGTTTCACAAGTCATAATGTAGGTACCATAACCAAATTCCTTTGTGCTTATTATTTCGCTGCAATACCAAAAATTATCTTTCTTACTTATTTTAAGATGGAGCCTGTTTTCACTATCAACCCATGCATTTTCAGCACTGCCATTAAATCGATTTGGTCCTGGCCCAACTGGTGTTGCAGTGTTTTTGTAATTGAAATAATAGCCAGAAAAATATAGATCTCCTTTTTCTATTATTTCCTTTTTTGCCGGAGGATCTGATTGTTTACAGCCAGACAAAGCAACAATACAAATCAAAAATATACTGGCAGATTTTTTAATCGTTAACATGTAAAATTTGCTTTTGGGTATTAATAATTAATTCGAAATCGCCTTTTTCAGTTGTCCTGATCAATTGTTTATTGATAAAGGATAAATCCTTTTTTCGGATAGTAAAATTCACTGTTTTCATTTCATCTGCTTTTAATTCTATTTTCTTAAAACAGAGAAGTTTTTTTACAGAAGGCGTAATGGAAGCAACCAAATCATGATAGTAAAGTTGAACCACTTCCTGGCCAGCTATTTTGCTTTCATTTTTAATATTGATTGAAACAACCATAGAATCAGCAGTAGATAATGTAGTTTGAGATAGCTTAATATTATCATATGTAAACTTTGAATAAGTTAAACCATAACCGAAATCAAATTGAGGATGATAGGCAGTCATGCTAAAATCTTCGGCAATATCATCAGCTGCTTTATGATCATAAGTAACAAATGAGTTCACATTTCTGGGATATGTAAAAGGCAACTTTCCACTTGGGTTTACTTTACCAAATAAACAATCAACAATAGCTTTTCCTCCTTCATCTCCTGGAAGGTAAGCGTATAAAATAGCTTTAGCTTTTCCTTCAATTTTACTGATGATGCGTGGTCTGTTAAATGTACATACTAAAATAATTGGTTTCCCGGTTTCGCTTAGTTTATTTACAAGTTCAATTTGTGCTTCCGTAAGCTCCAAGTTGTCGATGTTTCCTGGTATTTCTGTTCCAGGTTTTTCGCCAAGGCAGATAATAATTTTATCAACTGATGCTGCTTTTTTGAGGCAATCTGCTAAATCAATCACTTGGTTAAGTTCACTACCTTTAGCATAAATCACATTGGCTTGTGATTTCATAGCTTCCAAAATAGTGAGCTTGTTGGGTGTTTGATAAATGGTATCTGTACCTTGCCAGGTATGTGTCCAAGCCCCATTTAGCAGGTTTAAACTATTTGCTGATGGTCCACATAGTAACACTTTTTCTTTTTTTGCATCAAGAGGTAAAATGTTATTTTCATTTTTAAGCAATGTTAAACTTTCAGCTGCAGCTTGATAGCTAATTTTACTATGTTGTTCGGAACCAAATAGCGGATAGTTTTTTTTATCAAAAACAGGCATTGAAAACAATCCTAAATCTACTTTTAAGTTCAAAATTCGTTTAACAGACTCATTTATCCTTTCCGCTGGAATGCTGCCTTCTTTAATTAATTCTATTAACAGGTCATTAAATTCAAAATCATTAGGCGTCATACTCATATCAATACCAGCCATAATTGCTAAACGAACTGCTTCCTTTTTATTTTCTGCAACATGATGCACATTCACTAATTTATAAATGTCTTCCCAATCGGTAATAGCAATGCCTTTAAATCCAAGTTCTTTGCGAAGAAGCGTTGTTAAGATATCGTAATTGATATGTACGGGTGTTCCATTTATTTCACCTGAATTGATCATTACAGTTTTAGCGCCTTGTTCAATGGCAGCTTCAAAAGTGGGCAAAAAGTACTCTCTTAACTCACGATCTGAAATCCAGGCTGGTGTGCGGTCTTTCCCATTTAATGGCATACTGTATCCTAAAAAGTGTTTCATGCAGGAAGCTACAGCATATGGGTTGTTATTTGTGGTGCCCTGGGCGCCAATAATTGCAGCCTTAGCCATAGTTTTTGCTAAATGAACATCTTCGCCAAATGTTTCAAAAAATCGAGACCACAGCGGTTGACGACCTAAATCTAATACCGGAGAAAAATTCCATGGAATACCGCTTGCTCTGGTTTCGTATGCGGTAATTTGATGTATTTGTTTTACTAAATCAGGATTCCATGTGGCTGCTTGACCAATTTGTTGAGGAAATAAAGTTGCCCCCATGGTATAATTAACGCCATGAATAGCATCTATTCCAAAAATGATTGGAATTTTAGTACGGCTTAATTTTTTATTTTGCTCATAAATGCTATTTAAAATTACATGCCAGTTTTCTAATGAAATAGTGCCACTTCCACAACCAACATTTAAAATAGAACCAATGTGGTATTTTACAATTGCATTTTCAAGTTTAGCGATATTAATACTCTGAGGATTTTGCAATTTGCAGATATCGCCATTAGCAATAACACCTAAATCAATTTGAGTCATTTGACCCACCTTTTCTTCAATGCTCATTTTATTGATAATAGAATCAATATTGATTTTATTACTTTGCTGTGCATTCAGCATTGAATAAAAAGAAATTCCAAAACTCAGTATTACGGTTGAAATTATTTTCATTAAATCTTTATAAATTTAATATCATCTAAATAAATATGACCATCGCCTTCTAATTGAATAATAAACTGTTTTACTTTTTCAAGATCAAAGTCCTTGGCTTTAAAATTAAATTTTGACAATGGTATTGTAACGGCAGTCCAAGCAGAATCATTAAATTCTCCTGAAGCTAAATTTAATTGAAAACCATAATAGCATTGAGTTCCCGAATAATCTTCAAAAGCAAAGGCTACAGGAAAGTTTTTTGATTTCCCCGAAACTAATTTAACTTGCATTTGTATGGCTGCAATCGAATCAATATCCATCATGTCTTTAGCCATCCAATTGTTCCAGCCAAAACCAATGCCTATCCATTTACAACCGCCTTCAATTTTGTCCCATTTTAAATCAATGGATGATTTACCTGCAAAAACACTTTTAGTTTCGCTTTGCATTTTTACACATTGTGTTTCAGGGCTAACCCAAACAGATTTATCCAAGTCATCTTGAAACACCTGTATAGTTTTAAAACCATTGATTTCATTGTTATCAGCCATGCTATTTTCATTATATAGTTCTTTTGTTTGTACAGTAATAAATGACTTACAGGAAGTAAGCAAACTAATTAATAAAAGAGGGCAAATAAACTTATACATTATGGCTCTAAAGGTTTTGAATTTGTGAAAATGATATAGTCAATTTTTGTACTGGCAAAGCCATCATTTGGATTGGCTAAATGTAGCATAGAAATCTTACCAATTTTATCAGGATTATGAAGCCCATTTCCTTTCGGTGTAGCTGGTGCACCGTTAACTATAGTTGTTATTTCAGCGTATTTAATACTCACTAATTTCCATCCACTCCAATCAACTTTAACTTCTAAATCATATTCATCTTCTGTGTTTGCATTAAAGGTTCCATCCCCATTTTCATCTTCTTTAAACTGAAATAAAACAATAGATTGATTGGTATTGGGAACACCATAAATCAAACAATTAAAATACACATCATCAGGATTCGAAGGAAGGTTAAATGTTGGGTTAGTACCATAAGCCAAAGCTGGATAATCAATTAAACCAATTAAGTAATCCCAATTTACTGTTCCAGCCATATTTAAATACTTTAAACCTTGTGGTGCCACACTATCTGTTTTTACTTTGAAATCCATATCAGCACCAGATTGTATAAATTTTGTCCATGAAGAATTTAAACCTGTTTCAAAGTCGGCAATCATCAATCCTTCAATTTTTTTTGCTTGAGTTATTTGCACATTCACTAAAAATGTATCTGCAATATCTTTAATAGTAAGTTTTGCATCACAATTTTCTGCAGCAAAAATGGGAAATATTGTAGTACTGCCGTTCCAGGTGGCATTGCTAATATTAATTGTTTTGCCGCTTCCTTCTATGATTTTATGTGCCTTGCTGGTTGAACCAACAATATCTATTTGCCATGTAACAACTTTATTAAAACTAGCCGAAAAATAAACACTTTCACCTGCATTAAAATCAACGGTATTTTTGCTAACCTTAAAAGGGTCAATTACCTTAAAGGTGCTGTAGGTTTCGTTGATACTAGGGCCATCAAAAACATTGTTTTCTTTTCGACATCCAATGAAGGAAATTAGACCTATAAAAAGTAAGACACGATATATTTTTTGCATGATGTTTAAAGTGAAATGATGTAAATAATTCCAAATTGATTAAAACTATAATCTGCTGTTGTATTTTTATTATCCAAATATTTATTTTCTTGTAAAAGCACTGTTAAATGGGATTTAGGACTAAAGTTATATCTGATTCCTAAAGCGCTTATCTGCTGACTGAGCTCATATTGATTGCTCTGGAAATATATAATCTCACTATAAGTATTTCTATCCGGAGCAAATTCATTGCCTTTACTAACTTGTTTGATGGTGCCTGCCAAAAAATCAAAGTTTTTAAATATTTCCCAACGTATGCCAGCTGTGTATTGAATAGTTTCTAAATCAATATTTTCGATATTTTCTGCACTTTTTCTGTTTGTTTTTTGAATATTGGTTCCAAGTTGTATTGATAAAACTTTTTTACTGTTGATCAATTGATGAATAGGTAAACTCATGTTCAACTTATACATTTCAAACTTTTTTAAAGCCAAAGAACCTTGCCCACGAATTTCAGCTAAATTAAAATAGGCCGCATGTATGTTAATATTCTTTTTGGTTTTATAATCAAGTTTGCCATATGCCCCAACTCTGTTATAGGTAGCTATTCCGTTTGGCAACACATTGTTAAATAATTGATTGGTTGGTGCTAAAACAGAGCTAACCGTTCTGTTGTAAATATTTTCATTCCCTACAATATCAAATAAACTAATTGGTCTGAGTGCCTGATCATTACCATACCTGTTGAAGTAGCTTGGCGCGGCATTATAATTAACATCTTTGCTTTGCGCTCCAATACTTCTGAAATCAGGACCAACATTTAAATATCCTGCAGTTAATTCTAAGTTATATTTGGTTAAATGATATTTGGCATAGGCATGTATGAAATAATCCTTGTAAGTTGGTGCTAAAGTATCTTGCGTATAGGCATATTTACTTTGTCCCACTTCGCCTGCAATGGATGCCAAATCTTTACCTATTTCTTTTTTAAGTTTAATATTTATGGTATTAACCATATTGTTAAACATGTTGCTATCTGGTATCGTTCCTTTCACATCAAACACCAAATTGTTGTTGAAGCCCAAGGCAAAATATTTGCTTTGCACTAAATCTATACTGTAACCGCTCATTAAGCGATCAGGAATGGTAGTAAAGTTGCTTGCATTTAATCGGGTAATTAAGCCACTAAAATTTATTTCTTTAATTATTTTAGAAAAAGAAAATCCAAAATCAACATTAGCCCCTTGCATGCGCCAGGTATTGTTGTTCATATAAAATCGATCATAATTTACTATGCTTTGCTGTATCCCAAAAATTAAAGGCATTGAATCAATTTGATCGGCATGATGATTATAAAGTGTAAAGGGTGTTTGTTTTAAATTGATATCACCAATTTGATAACGAACACTATTAGCAAAAATACCTTTTACCCATAGCTGTCTTACATCAAAGGCAACGCCTGAACCCCAAAATCCACCATACTCATTTCTAATTCTAAACATGCCTAAGATTTCAGTGTTTTTATTTGGTTTAATGTTTACACCTAAATCAATCAATGCATAACCTCCATCTCTTTTTTTGATAGTTAATGAATCAGGAAAACTATCGGTTACAGTGAGGTTATTGCTATTTAATAAGGCACGCGCACTTCCAACAAAATTTACTTTTCTGTCGTTTTGAGCATGAATTAATACAGGAAATAAAAGTGACAGGCTAAATATAAAAATAGCAATGCCAATAGTACTTTTGAAATGAATTATATTAGTTAATTTGTACAGATGCTTCATGTGCTTAAAGGCTAAAAAAATATTTTTAATTCTAATGTACTTTCAAACCCTTCATACTTGTCTAGTTCGAAACTTTTATCGTAATAATTCATATAGCGTTGTCTAAAATACAGACCCACTCCTTTGCTTAATTGTATATCAAATCCTGAAGCAACGCTATAGCCAACTTGATTCTTTGGGCGTAATGAAGTAACATCAGTATTGGTGCTATAATTGGCTACAATACGCTCGTAACTCACATAATTAGCCCATACAATTTTTGAATTTAATCTTAAATAGGTTTCAAATTGATGAAAATAAGCTCTCAATAGGGCCTTTTCAGTAAATTCAACAAAAGAATTTAATTGTGTTTGCACTGAATTAATTGAGCCTAAATAAAATAAATACAGTTCTTTTTTACCAATACTGGTTTTATATTTAGAGTTGATTTCAATGGTGTTGAAGTACTTTTTGAAAAGCGGTTTCCCTGTTAAAGGATCAAGGTCTGTTAAATAAACTGTTTCAAATACATTGCGATATATTTTACTTAAATTGTTGTATGGGCCTACATTGCTGGGAAAATCCCAACGCCAAAAGCGACTCAAAGCCAGTGAATTGAAAGCATGAGAATAGGTTATTTGATTCGAAAGATTTTGAATCTCCATAGAGTTAGCGTAGCCAAAAGAAGTTTTAACAGGCCCTATATCAATTTGAGTATTGAGTTCAATTCCTTGTCTGTTATTTGATAATTGACCCATTTGTAATAAAGCACTTGAAACAGGTATGAGCACAGGCTGTGTTTGTGAGCTAACACTTTGTGTGGTTTGTTGAATAGATGAATTCATAAATACAGATGTATTATTGAAAACATTTGGGCTTATTCGAAATGTATGTAATTCTATATAGTATTTATTGGCTAATTTGGTAGATACCTTAATGGAAATTGCTTCGCCCCAGTTTGTGGTTGAGTCTGTTGTAAATCTTCTGCCAGTGCCAATTTCGGAATATAATTTAATATTTGATATTTGCCATTGTTGTTCAACAGTAGCCATATTAAAACCAGCTTTTTTTGTATTTAAAGAATCGAGATAGCTGTCGTTATTAAAAGTATTTAAACTAATAAAATTGTTATGCGGTCCAAAATTTTTAGCCAATCTGCCACCACCAGAGGTATTCGGAATTGGAGAAGCTCCTCCATCAAATTGTGTTCTTCCATACATACCACTGATACTCATGTTATAGGGCAATTGCGCACCTTCCACAATTAAACCATGAAATGCTTGATTACCCCATCTTTGATCTTGATTTATAGCACCAGAATTGTAAAAATCGGCATAACGTGTTTCTACTTTTTTTGTATTAGGGTCCCAGGGATTGCGTTCAAATAGGCTATATCTGTTATTTCCTCTACTTGTTTGAAATGTAAATGGCGACAAGGCAAACCAGTTAATACCACCAGCACGCACATTAAAATTTCCTATATCAGTTGAAAAATTGCCATATAAACTAACACCAAGATTTAAGCCTTTTACATTTTCTATTTCACCCATTCCAGTCATGGGTGTCCACATAAATAAATCAGTTCCAAAAAAAGCATTGTCGCTGGCATAGCCTTTTAAATTAAGCATGAGCTGCGGTATTTGACTATCGTCACCTATAAAAAGGTTGTTTTTATTGGCAGCCAGGTGCGCGTAACTTGAACTTAAATGGCGGTAATTTCCAATGAAACGATAGTATCCATTTACTTCAAAATTCTTTAAAAGAGCATATTGTTTAACAAAATTACTGGCAATACCATTGTTTGATATTTCATTTGATTTAGCGCTGTCTTGTGTCCCAATTTCATAAGTGGTTTGAGCCAATGCCTGTTGACCAATTGAAAGAAAGATAAATATGTTAAGTAAATATTTAATCATAGAAACTTTTTTGGTGATCAAAATCTTTCATATCGGTATATTTTGCCTTTATAAATTGTACCTGTTTATCTGTAGCTTCTCTTTGAAAAACCTGGAATGGTAGATTAGTGTAAGAAACTTTTCCATTGCAAGTGGCAGAAACTAAAAGGCGATAATTACCTGGCATTTGTGGTGCACGAAAAACTATTGTAGCCATCTTGCTTCCTTTCAGAATTAAGCCATTGATTTCTGTTGCTTCTTCTTCAACATCGCCTCCTGATTTTTTATCGCTACTTTCTTCCAAAACTCTCCACCTGTACTTGACCTGATTTTCATTTATGTCTTTAGGAAGTTGTATGTCTACTTTGGCTTTATATTTTTCTTGAGCTTTCAATTTAATATTGTCAATAACTGTTTTCTCATCAATACTAAAGTTTAAAATTTTAGCAGCTGGCTTTGCAATTGGAGTTTGGGTAAATACTTCCTGTAAAGCGTCAATGGGCTCGGTTGGAAGATTTTCTTTCGAAAATAAGCCATACCATGTTTCAGTGTATTCTTGCTTAGCACCCCATAAAAAAGCATAACTACCCAGGCAATAATTTTTATTTGGTTCAATGTATTTTTTAAATCGGTTCAGATATACATCGTATTTCTCAGTGCTGCTTTGTTCAATGGAAACTTTCCAGGCAGTTTGCGGAGATTCCCAATGACCATTTGGCCCCCATTCAGTAATCATGTAAGCGCCATCCCATCCAAATTTCTTAATATTAGTGGGAACATTTCCTATATCGCCATAGGTATTGATGCAATAAATATCGATATCTGGACAGCGAGCTTTAATATAGCTAACTTCAGAGGAGTCCAAACCAGCTGTAACAGTAGAAGTTGGATGATTGGGATCTACTTGATGTGCGTATTTCGCCAGATCTTGAACAGCATACCAAACATTGGGGTTGGTGTATTCTAAATCAAGCTCATTGCCAATGCCCCACATGAGAAGCGCAGGGTGGTTCTTAAATTTATCAATGGCTGCTTTAAAATGATTGAATTGTTTTTTTACCTTTTCAGCATTGTCATAATCAAAGCCATGTCGCTCGTGTTGCAGCCAAAATCCCAGCATAACAGTTAAACCTCTGCTTTGCGCTTCATCTAATATTTTTTCAGCATTATCAATTCCCCAGGTTCTAAATGAGTTTGCCCCAATTTCAATCATTAAATCAAAATTAACTTCACCGCCAACACCTTTAACATAGTATGAAGCACCATTTCTATGCAGTTCAAAGCCTTCATTGGTTTTGATTAGCTTGGTTTGTGCTATAGATAAATTGCAAAACACAATAGCCAATAGGCCAGATATAGTGGTTTTAAAGTTTAACAATTTACAATTTTTGAAAGTTAAATTAAAATATTGTCAAATATACAATAACTAAATTAAAATTAAACACTATCAACAAATAAATATATATAATTGTTTAAACTTGAAACTTTATTTTAAAAGTATTGAAATTAATTGAATATTCGCATTTCGAAATAATGTAAACTGGTAAAAACAATCAAAACAAAATCAGATGACTTCAACGGTAATACCTTCAAAAACAAATTATAAAGCGCTAAGCACATTAGTAACTGTGTTTTTTTTCTGGGGGTTTGTTGCAGCCAGTAATGATATTCTCATACCAGTTTTTAAAAAAGCCTTTAATTTAACCCAAGGCCAAAGTCAGCTGGTTTCATTAGCATTTTATATTGCCTACACTGTAGGTTCCCTAATATACATGGGTATTTCTTTGTTGATTAAAGAAGATATTGTAAATAAGATTGGATATAAAAATGGGCTTGCTTTAGGTTTATTAATTTCAGCCTTTGGAACACTTTTATTTTATCCCGCAGCCAACAATGGTTCTTTTACATTAATGTTAGGTGGCTTGTTTATTGTAGCACTCGGTTTTTCTTTGCAGCAAACAGTCGCTAATCCATTAGCAATTTCACTAGGACCAGTTCAAAGCGGCTCACAAAGACTCACTTTAGCTGGTGGAATAAATAATTTAGGAACAAGCATTGGCCCTTTGATAGTAAGCTTTGCCATATTTGGTTCAAGTACGAGTAGCAATACAGAAATGAGTATTGAAAGTGTGAAAATTCCTTATCTGATACTTGGGCTTGCTTTTTTATTAGTTGCTGTAATGCTTAAATATTCTAGCCTTCCTGATAGGCCAGAAGTTGTGAGTGCTGATATCAGTGAAAATGCAAATGATAGAAGTTCCGCTTTAAAATATCCTCAGTTGGTTTTAGGTATGATAGCCATATTTGTATATGTTGGTGTTGAGGTTTCTACTGCCAGTAATTTACCAAGCTACATGGAAAAAAACTTAAATTTTTTAACCAAAGATATTGCTCCTTATATTTCTTTGTATTGGGCAAGTTTGATGATTGGCCGTTGGACTGGGTCTGTTGAAATTTTAAGTCAAAATTTAAATACACAAAAACTATTAAAAGTGATCATGCCTTATGTGGCTTTTGGCATTTTTTTATTGGTTAATATTATTGCTAAAAATAATTTGGCGCCATTTTATTTATATGCAATTATAATTCTTGTACTTATTGCTGCCGATTTTATGAGTAAAGGCAATCCAGTTCGTATGTTATTATTGTTTTCATTAATTGGTGCTTTGGCGCTCACTATTGGAATGCTAAGTAAGGGTATGATTAGTGTTTATGCTTTTACCAGCGTAGGTTTGTTTTGTAGCACGCTTTGGCCATGCATATTTACCCTAGCAATTAGTGGATTAGGAAAAAATACGAGTCAGGGCAGTAGTTTTTTAATTATGATGATTATGGGTGGTGGTATCGTTTCCTGGTTTCAAGGATATATTGCCGATCATTCAAGTATTCAATCAAGTTATTGGGTTGGGATAGTTTGCTTTCTATACCTGGCTTTCTATGCCATTGCTGTTTCTAAAATTTTGAAAGCGCAAAACATTACATTTGACAAAACGCTGAGTGCTGCTCATTAAAATTTCATTGATAAAAATAGTTAATGACGATTCCTCTATTTTAAATGAGTTAATCTTTTTTTATGGATCTATCCTGAGATCAGTTTTGCTTTATATTTGATCATGATCAAAGAATAATTGAACTTAAATAAATACAGTTCTGTGCTAATCAAGTTTCATTGAGGTATAAAATTTTTACTGTCCGATAGAACTGAGTATTGCAGTTCTTCATTTTTAAAATGCAAATGCTTATGGTATGAAGCAAAAAAAACCGCAGCAAGGCTGCGGTTTTTTTTATAAATGAAGTAATATTATTGTTTTACAAAATCTACGCTCACCATATTTGTTGCATTTAATACTTGTAAATGATACAAACCATTTGCAAGATTTGAAATGTTGATATTTGCTTGAGTTAGTTTAGCTGTGATCACCAATCTACCTGTTGCATCAATAATTTGAAAACTAGAACTTTGGTTCATCAATTCGTTGGCATTCGTTAATGTAATGTTGTTAGAAGCTGGATTTGGGTACACATTAATCTTGCTCCCTAAATTTTGTGCAACACCCACGGTTACATCAAAAATATTAACATCATCAAAGTGATATGTTTTAGTTCCTGCAGTAGCACCATCAGTACCAAAGTTAAAGAAAATAGATACCATATCATAAGCATAAGCAGCATTGAATGCAGCAGTACCAGCAGCTTGGTTATCAAAGTCAAAAGTTAATACTTCCCATGCATTAGCCACTGTTGTCATAGCTTCAGTTTCTACAGTTTGGGTAGGTTGTCCGTGCACTTCAACTTTTAATCTTACTGGAATTCCAGCATCAGGTGAATAAACAGCAACAGTCATTTTGTGATTTGTAGCAGTAAAAGGAATCACATTGGCAAAACCTAAATTAGTACCAATGGTAGTACCAGCCCATAATTGCGCGGTATTGCTTTTTGTTGTTATAGCAACCATGTTAGCAGCATTCATTGGGTCAGCACCAATAATAGTGGCATTTCCACCAAAATCGGTAACGGTATAATCCACGTTAGCCATATCAAATGTAACAGGTAAATCAATTTGAGCAGGACCAGCAACTTGCAATAACATTACATCATCAAAATAATAAGTTTTAGTACCAGCAGTAGCACCATCAGTACCAAAGTTAAAGAAAATAGAAGCCATATCATAAGCATAAGCAGCATTGAAGGCAGCAGTACCAGCAGCTTGGTTATCAAAGTCAAAAGTTAATACTTCCCATGCATTAGCCACTGTTGTCATAGCTTCAGTTTCTACAGT
>CAIKXD010000142.1 GCA_903831265.1 uncultured Bacteroidota bacterium | reverse complement strand
CCAAAAACCGCTTTTTATGTGCTATTACAACCAATTTGTTAAATATTTATTAACCGATTAATATTCAATTTGGTAAAATTTAATTGTTATTCTATATTTGCGGGCTTTTAAAAATTAATAGAAGTAAAATAATTGATTTCACTTTTACAAGATACAAAGTAACAGATAGATAATAACAAATAATTATGCAGAATAAAGGAGCCATTAGATTTTTTGCAATTGCCTTAGCAGTTGTATGTATTTTTCAATTGTCGTTTACACTTATTACCAACAACATTGAAGGTAACGCCAGTGATTATGCCACCGAGAGAGTAGCAAAAAACAAAACAGAAGGTTTAAATAAAGATTCTTTATTTGAAGTTTACAACAAACGTTACATCGATTCAATATCTTCGGTGCCAGTATATAATATTTTATTAAAAAATTACACCTACCGCGAGTGTAAAGAAAAAGAATTGAACTTGGGGCTAGATTTACGTGGTGGTATGAACGTAATATTAGAAGTTTCTGTAGTTGATATTGTTCGTTCAATGAGTAATTTTAGCACAGACAGTACTTTTAATCGTGCTATTAATAATGCGCTAAAAGCACAAACTAATAGTCAAAAAGATTTTGTTGCTTTATTCTATGATGAATATAAAAAAGCAGATCCTAACGCTAAATTAGCTGCAATTTTCAGTACATTAGAGTTAAAAGATAAAGTTAAATTCGAAAGCACCAACGATCAAGTTATTGAAGTAATAAGAAAAGAAGCTGAAGATGCTGTTGATCGTTCTTTCAACATCTTAAGAACGCGTATCGATAAATTTGGTGTTACACAACCAAACATCCAAAAATTAGATATTTCAGGTAGAATCTTAATTGAATTACCAGGCGTTAAAGACAAGGAACGTGTGCGTAAATTATTGCAAGGTACTGCAAACTTAGAGTTTTGGGAAACATACGACAATAAAGAAATTGCTGCTAAGTTAATTGAGGCCGACAAAAAATTAGCCGTATTATTAGGTTTAAATAAAGAACAAGATACAACTGCTGTTAAAACTAAAGATAGCACTGCAGTTGCTGCAGAAACAGCTGTTAAAGATACTGCAACTGCAAAAGCAGAAGAGTCTTCTTTGGTTGATGCTGCAAAAAAAGACACTAGCGCTAACAAAGTAGCAGCTAACGATTCAATCAACAAAAAAACGGCAAGTCCTTTATTCGAATTATTACAACCAATGTTAAACCGCACCAAAGATGGTTATTTCCCTTCTGATGGTCCTGCTATTGGTATTGCAGCCGTAAAAGACACTGCAAGAATTATGTCATTATTAAAGAAGTCGCAAATAAAATCAATGTTCCCACGCGATTTGCGTATGCTTTGGACAGTAAAGGCTTATGATGCTGAAGGAAAATTCTTGCAATTAGTTGCTATTAAAGCTAAAGGCCGCGAAGGTCGTGCTCCATTAGCAGGAAATGTTATTACTGATGCTAGTGGAGATTTTGCACAAAACAGTTCAAAAGCAGAAGTTAGTATGACAATGAACCCAGAAGGTGCAGAAACATGGAGGAAATTAACCAAAGATAATATTGGAAAAAGCATTGCCATTGTGTTAGATGATTATGTATACTCTTTCCCTACAGTGCAAGGTGAAATTGGTGGAGGACGTTCTTCTATTACAGGTAACTTTGACATTACAGAGGCAAAAGATTTAGCAAACATCTTAAAGGCAGGTAAAATGCCAGCGAGAGCTAAAATTGTGCAAGAAGATGTGGTAGGTCCATCATTAGGACAAGAAGCAATTAATGCTGGTTTACTTTCTTTTGTGATTGCATTATTGGTGGTGTTGGCGTTTATGGCCTTCTACTATAATCAGGCAGGATGGGTAGCCGATGTGGCTTTATTTGCCAACGTATTTTTCTTGATGGGTGTGCTTTCATCTTTAGGTGCAGTATTAACTTTACCTGGTATTGCTGGTATTGTGCTTACTATTGGTCTTTCGGTAGATGCAAACATCCTTATCTTTGAGCGTGTGCGCGAAGAATTACACTCAGGCATGTCAATAAAAAGTGCTGTTAAAGAAGGATATAAAAATGCCATGTCTTCCATTATCGATTCAAATATCACTACCTTAATATTAGGTATCATACTATATGTATTTGGAAATGGACCTATACAAGGATTTGCTACAACTTTAATTATAGGTATCTTAACTTCATTGTTCTCAGCTATCTTTATTACAAGATTGATATTTGATGGTATGTTAGAAAAGAATAAAGTGGTTTCTTTTAGTACAAAGTTGACAGAAAACGCTTTCAAAAATATTAATATCAACTTTGTGGGCAACAGAAAGAAGTATTACATGCTATCTGCCACTATCATTACCATTGGTGTAATTTTCTTTTTGAAAAGTGGATTGAATTTCGGGGTTGATTTTAAGGGTGGAAGAAGTTATATAGTTCGTTTCGAAAAAGATATGACCACCACCGAAGTGCGTGAGGCCTTAGCAACAAGCTTTGGTTCAGCGCCTGAGGTAAAAACATTTGGTAAAAGCAATCAGCTTAAAATTACAACAGCTTATAACATTGAAAGCACTGCCGATAATGCTGATGAAGAAGTTGAAAGCAAATTGGAAGAAGGTTTAAGCAAGGTTAAAGGTATGCCAGCGCATAAAATTATGAGCTCTCAAAAGGTGGGTGAAAATATATCTGATGATATCAAACAATCTTCGGTTTGGGCGATGTTAATTTCTTGTATTTTGATGTTTATGTACATCTTCATTCGCTTCCAAAGATGGCAGTTTGGCCTTGGTGCGGTTGCAGCCTTGGTGCATGACGTTTTAATTGTACTTTCTTTTTATGCAATATTCAACGGGGTTTTACCTTTCTCTTTAGAAATAGATCAACATTTTATTGCAGCTATTCTAACCGTTATGGGTTATTCTATGACCGATACTGTGGTGGTATTTGACCGAATCAGAGAGTATTTGAACTTAAACAATAAGGTTGTTTTGGTTGGTGAAGAAAGAAAAAGAGTAATCAACTCGGCTTTAAATTCAACATTAAGTAGAACAATCAATACCTCATTAACCATATTCTTTGTATTGTTGGCAATTTTCATCTTTGGTGGCGAAGTTATTAGAGGCTTCTCTTTTGCCTTGTTAATAGGAATCGTTATTGGTACTTATTCTTCAATATGCATTGCAACTCCAATTGTAATTGATTTTGACAGAAAAGGAAGCACAGAACCTAAGCCGGTGGCTTAATACTTTAAGTTTTTATTTTAAAGCCTTCTCCTCAAAAAGAAGGCTTTTTTTTTGAATCGTTAAAAATTAGGCAAATTGAAATTGAGGCATTATATTTGTTCTATCTAAAATTAAAAATATAAATTTTATGAAGAAAGCACTCTCATTTTTATTTATTGGCTTTACTATAGCCACTTTTCAGAGTTGTACACAAGAAGAAACTCCAACAAAATTGGCCATGCAAGGCAATTGGGAATTAGTTTCTGCAAAAGATGCAGCAGGTAACGATATTACTTCTCAAATTGCATTCCCAGTTACAGCCATTCAGTTAACAGACGACAATGGCATGCTGGGAACACAAGGACCAATGTTTACACGTGTTGTATATGGAGATAGTAAATGGATTGAAGTTTCTGCCAAAATTAAACAGGTTTTTGATTATGCCAACCTGCGTTTAAATACAGGTGAGTTTTTTGTAGGTGAAAATGTACAACAAACTTTTACAGTAGAAGCCAAATTACAAGCTACTGCTGCTGCAGGTGGGGTGCTTTCAGATATTTTACAATTGGTAGGAGTTAATACAAGTTTCTTCCAGCAAGTAATTTATCATAAGTTTACAAATGTTAGTGTTTCATTTCCAAATAACACACAAAAAGATGGTTTTTTAGCCAGCAACAACAAGAATGACGATGCCTATAACACCATGGTTTGGGAGTTTACCGACAACACACAAGCATTTTATAATTATAAAGATCCGAATGGAAATAGCGTTATTTGGAATGGCTTTCCTGTAGCTAATTTTAAAAGAGGAACATATACTTTCCAAAAGTTTACCACTGGGTTAAACGATTTTGTGAAATCTAAACAATAGTTTAATATTATACACCTTGCTTTTTTGGGCCATTGTTGTTGAAAGTGTAAGATTTGCTTGGCATTCACTTACTGCAAATAAGTTGCGCACTTTTCTTTCTTTATTAGGAATTACAATTGGTATTTTTTCAATTATCACGGTATTTACTGTGGTAGATTCTTTGGAGTCAAATGTTAGAAAATCGGTTGCCTCATTGGGTGATAACGTTATATTTATTCAAAAGTGGCCTTGGGAATTTGGTGGCGATTATCCATGGTGGAAATATATGAACAGGCCCGTACCCACTGTGGAAGAAATGCCCGAAGTAATTAAAAGAAGCACGCTGGCTGCCACAGGCGCATTTGTAGCAAGCACCAATAAAACAGTAAAATATCGTAATAATAGTATTGAGAATGTGGACCTTAAATGTGTGTCACATCATTTTGATGAAGTAAAATCTTTTGAAATTATTGAAGGAAGATACTTCACAGAACAAGAAAGTGCAAGCGGCAGAAATAAAGCAATTATTGGTTACGATGTTGCCATGAATCTTTTTAGTAACACAGCAGTTACTGGCAAATCGATAAGTGTTTTGGGTAAAAAGTTTGATGTGATTGGTGTTTTTGAAAAGGAGGGAAGCAGTGCCATTGGAAACTCAATGGATAATGTGGTTTTAATTCCAATTAATTATGCCCGTAATATACTTGATTTGCGTAGCGAAATATTAGACCCTACTATTTATTTAAAAGCCAAGCCAGGTGTAAGCAACGAAGCCTTAAAGGACGAAACTACTGGTATATTGCGCAGTGTAAGGAAGCTAAAACCTATGGCAGATGCTAATTTCGCTCTAAATGAAACTAGTATGCTTACCAAAGGTTTTGATAGTATTTTTATGGTGATTGGATTGGCGGGTTGGGTTATTGGCGGTTTTTCAATTATTGTTGGAGGATTTGGTATTGCCAATATTATGTTTGTTTCGGTTAAAGAAAGAACATCTTTGATTGGGATACAAAAATCCTTGGGATCAAAAAATATTTTTATTCTTACTCAGTTTTTAACCGAAGCAGTTATTTTAAGTTTATTAGGTGGAATTATTGGTTTATTGTTTGTATTAGGAGGTTTATTTACGGTAAATTATTTCTTCGATTTAGGGATTGCGCTCACTAACTCTAACATCATACTTGCGCTCACTATTTCTATTTTAATTGGAGTTATCTCGGGCTTTATTCCAAGTTATACTGCTTCTCAGTTAGATCCTGTTGAAGCAATGCGAAGTTAAAATGCTATTTTTTTCTAAAATATTTCTTGTTTAGATAATAAGTTAACCAAGCTGTTCCGCTGCCTAAAATAGCACCAGCAATTATATCGCTAGGATAATGCACTCCTAAATACATTCTGCTATAAGCAATGCCAGATGCCCATGTATAGGCTGGCACGGCAACATACCACTTTGGATAAAATAAAGTTAAAGACGTAGCAATATTAAATGCACTTGCTGTATGCCCCGATGGCATAGATGGTGTATTTTCTGTTTCAATAGGTTTTATTTCGGGATAAGTGATATAAGGTCTATTACGATTGATGCTGTATTTAAGACCAATGCTGATGGCTGTGTTTAAAGCAATTCCTGTAGCGATACATACACCGGTATTGATTTGGTTGGTATCTTTGTTTAACAAGCCAATTGCCACAAAACTGGAAGGTGTTAACACAAGCGCTGGATAAACAGAAAATGAAAGACC
This sequence comes from uncultured Bacteroidota bacterium, assembly GCA_903831265.1. Classification (GTDB taxonomy): domain Bacteria; phylum Bacteroidota; class Bacteroidia; order UBA4408; family UBA4408; genus CAIKXD01. The sequence goes on along the minus strand of CAIKXD010000142.1, from coordinate 1,265 downwards.
TGATTGGAAATTTTCGTATTTGCTATTTTTTGAAGTACTTATCTTTTTAAGTAAATTGATATCTGCATTTTGCCCATTTACACCACCAATGAGCAAGTAATAGCTAAAAACAAAAAAAGTAAAAGTTTTATTCACCCTTATTTTATAATGCCTCTGCAATGGGTGTTTTCTCCAATATTAATGCGGTCAGAGGCACTCAGTAGTGCCTTTGATTCGGAAATAAAACTTTCTGTTATTTGTTTACTGATGTTGGTAAATTCAATACAATAATCCATTTCTCCTTCGCGTCCCCAAGCAGCTTTATTGATGTTAATTTTTACTTTATTTCTGGTCTCAAAATCAGTTACAAAAGCATCATATTTTTGACGAATCTGATAATCGGTACCTGCACCTTTACTTATAAATGAAATTGTAAAACGAAATAATTTTTTTTCATCCTCTGCCTTTGTTTTGCTGGTATTTGCGGTGTTTTCGGTGTTCGCTGTTTTTACTTTGGTATCGGTTTTTACCTCGTTTTCTGTTTTTACTGTGTTGTCTTTGTTAGCTGTTTTTTTGCTACCTGAGCAATTGTAGGTGCTCAGGGCAACAGGAATTAAAAGGCATAGGTAAATAGATTTCATTTTAGTTGTATTAATTTCAAAAATAAATAATGTCAAATATAGGAATCAATTATTAAACAATTTCTTTGCATTAAAGGCCAACAATAACCATGCTGTAATCAAAGCTAAACCACCCAAAGGTGTAATGGGGCCAAGAAAAGAAAAATCGAATCCAGTTATACTTTGTGTGCTAAGCAAATAGATACTAAAAGAAAATAAAGAAATTCCTAAAATTAATAAAATGGCTATGCGCTTAATTTCTTTTTCGATTTCAGGCTTGTATGAAATAGCCATAATAAGTAGCAGAAGCGTATGGTATATTTGATACTTTACACCTTTATCAAACGAATCGAGTGACGATGCGCTTAACATAGTTTTTAATTGATGTGCGCCTAATGCACCAAGTATAACTGCAACAGCCCCCGATAGGGCGGCAAGCCTTATTAATTTATATTTCATTTATCGATTTAATAAATAAGCATTAAGCAGTTGAAAAGTATAAATATAAAATTCTAAATTCTAAATTCTAAATTCTAAATTCTAAATTCTAAATTCTAAAATTCAAACTTCCCAACTTTCCACTTTCCACTTTCCCACTTTCCAACTTTCCACTTTCCAACTTTCAACTTTCCAACTTTCAACTTTCCACTTTCAAACTTTCAACTT
>CAIKXD010000141.1 GCA_903831265.1 uncultured Bacteroidota bacterium | reverse complement strand
ATTAATAATTCAATATTTTCGGCATTTGTTGCATCAATATTTATTTGTTCTATATTTCGTTCTATACTTCGTTGTATACTTTGTTGTATACTTCGTTGTTCTATACTTTGTTCTATACTTTGTTCTATACTTCGTTGTATACTATGGGACCCTAGTTGTCTTACAGTGCTTGGAAGGTTCATTATATATTTTGCAAGTCTTCTTCTTTTTCTTTTATAAAATACAATTACAATATAAACTAACAACCAGAAAGAAACAAAACTGCCAAATATATATAACAAAATATAGTAGTAGTTTGTCTGATAATAAGGACTGGTAACGCCGTGTTGATTTAAAATCGTAGGACTTGATGTAGGACTTATTAACGTGGCATTTATTTGCACTATTGTTATGCCTGATACAGATGCGCTTGCTGTTGCAGTTGAATTCAGTTGCAATGATGCTGTTATTAGGTAATTAGTAAATACACCATTTGCAACCGCTGTTATCATCGTGTTGCTTAATGTTGTAAATAAGCTTGTTGGATCACTTATAAAAACACTATATTTGCCTATGAGTGGAATAGAAGTCTTTGTAGTAGCAACCAAATTAAAAGATAACAATTGAATGTCTCTTATTTTTATATCTTTTGAAACAGATGAACTAACAAATGTGACAAAATCAACACTAATATTCATTGAATTGGCAGTTGCAATAATAACACTTTGTTGGGCTAAATTATCTAAGTAATTTGTTTGGACGTTTGATAATGTTAGGTCAGTAGTGAATGATATAACTGGAATTTGTGATGTAGGTGCGACAGTTTCAAGTGATGCGGGCATAAGTGATGTAGGAGCAGCCGTTGGTAAAATTGTCGGAATTTGAGTTATGTAGGCATAAGTGTCTGAGGGTTCTGCTGTGGGCATAAGCAATGTAGGAGCAGCCGTTGGTAAAATAGTAGGAATATTTGTTATGTAGGTAGGAGCTGATGAAAGATACGACTTTTGTTGCGACTGTATAAACGAATAACTATTTATAAGTGTCAAATATGGCTGCGAACAAAACTTCAAACTAACAATTGGATTGGGGTTAAAAGATGAGCTTAAAATAGAATATATATGGGAGTTTGAACTAACAAAATTTGAATTTACAAATGAAATATATTTGAATGGATTTGATGCAGAATTATAAGAATATGCAATAGAACCCGAGTTGAAATAATTGGAATTAAAATGGTTAGAACCCGAGTTGAAATAATTGGAATTAAAATGGTTAGAACCCGAGTTGAAATAATTGGAATAATTAATAGAATCATAAGAGTTATAAGAATATGCACTACAATCATATAATAACAATAATCCTAATGAAATATAAAAAATGGTTAATATAGGCATCTTTTATATCAATATATTTTATCTTTATATAAATTTACGTGTTGATAGATTAGATTAATTAATTAAAATGCAATATTTTCTAAATCATTAATCTTCCAATATTCACTGCCACCATTTGGTAGTGGTCTGCGAATAATGAATGGAATACGACTCTGTTGTAACTCCATCTCGGCAATCAAATAACTGTCAATTATATTTTCAGGCACCTTCACAAATGGCGTCGCACCCGTCTCTATTTGCTTGGCACGCTGACCCAAAATACGTGCCCTCTCGTATTTTGTCAAGAATGGATTTGTTCTATGAAGGTCGTCTATGATAATATTATCGGAATCTCGTACCACCTTTGTCATAGCCAAGATTTCATCATAATTCTGCATTGCGCACTCCGGATGATTGTTTAGAATATAATTATCATTGACTTCTTTGTCAAACTTCTTCAAATACATTTCACCATCCTCGTCTTCATCGTCATCATCATCAGGAATTTCATCTGAAAATGCCTTCTTAACAATCTTCTTTGCCGGGATTTTCTTAATTTTCTTGCCAGATTTTGTAACACGCTGCTCTTCTTCTTCTTCGCCAATTTCTAGTTCAGCATCGTCATTATCATCATCTCGTCCACCGCCTTCCTGTTCATCATCATCAGAGTCCGATGATTCATCATCCGAAACTTCAGACACAGCACCACCATCTAATTCATCATCAATTATTCCTCCACCTTCTAATTCAGAACTAGAACTAGAACCAGCGTCAGAATCAGAATCTGAACCACTAGAATTGGAATCATCGGAATCAGATGCACCTCCAATCTGGTCAATATCAATATCATCAAAATAACTTTCAACGTTTTTGTCTTTAGCACTCATCTTTCTATTATTATAACTATAGATACTTTTAATTTATTATTT
>CAIKXD010000140.1 GCA_903831265.1 uncultured Bacteroidota bacterium | reverse complement strand
TACAGCAGCATAAGGCACACCTTCAGTCTTTACGAATTGCGTATTTCCACCTTGTATTAAATATTCAGGGTGGCATAATATTAAACATTTGGCGGACGGGAATGTAGTAGTTGTTATAGCCATTTTAAGGGATTATAATTGGAGTTATAAGAAAAGTCAACATCAATTTCGAAAGCAGTTGCGGCAATGTTATCTGGTGTTAGATAAAATTTGTAGTAATCAACTTCAACAGGTAATAGTTTAATATCTCCGTTGGTGTAGTCGAATATCATTCGCGTGTGAATGTCTTTGCAGATTGCAAGGCATTCGTCTTGAATAACATCAAGGTTATCAAAATCACCGAAAGCATAATTTTTGGCTATGACTATTGTTACTTTTTTTCTATCATAAAGTTGGTCAATATTTTGGCCAGTGATTTTACCTTCATAGCAATAGTATAGTAGGCAAAAATTGTTTAAGTCAAGCGATGTTCCACCTTGAATTTCTTCAATACGATTTCTTTTAAAACGGATCTTATTTGCGTCCGTAGGGTCATGAGCAATATCAAGGTGATTAACAGCAAGATTTTGGAGGTAGTTGTGGAGCTCAGTCATTTTCTTTTTTGTATTTAATTTCCATGTCAATATGTTTTAGCACATCAAAGCAAGGTGTGTTATAAAGTTCTTCCAGTGTCCCGAATTTTTCACCTGCAAGGTTTATCGATATGGCATGCCAATCTATATTATCAGATTGTTTGTTGTTGCTTGTTGGCGCTGTTATTATTGGATATAAATTAGGAAAGATTTTGGATTCAATAAGTTTACGTTTGATCCCGAAATAATTTAGGTAAATCGCCTGTTTCTTATCTAACGAAAGTTGTTTGTAGTGCTGCTCCAATTTAGTTTGGAATTCAGCGCCCATGCCTACTGACCATTTTTCCCAGTTAGGATGCTGTGGTGTGCAGTATAAAATAGCAATTAGGCTATCGAGTAGGTTTTCTTTTTTGGTTGTATCAAATTCATTGATGCACGTTTCAGCCAGTGCAAATTGTTGCCATGATAGACCGACAAAGTTTGTTTGAGGTCCGTACATATTTCCCATTGGCGTAGTTAAAAAAGGAATCAGCGTGTTATTAATGGAGATTGGTTCCATGATAAACTTTAGTGGTGGTGTTAAGATGGTGTATAAATCTTCAGTTTTAAGAAATAGCATTTCAAAAAAATTAAGTTTAGTAAACTTAATAAAGAGGTAGTTGATGGCATCGTTCACATTGGTAGTTGTGAATAGTATTTTCGCCACCAAGCACAATTGGAATTCTGTAAGATCATTCCAAGTGTTGGGCAATGAAATCACCTTTAGATTTCTTAATCTGTATCTCCAGATTAAAGACCTAAAAATATTGCCACTGTACTTTTTATTGATGTTGAAAGTTGCTATCATTTTGCAATTTTATAGTAAGCTCCGATTTGAAATGATTTTGAGTGAGGCGCATAGGCTACATCAAACATCCAATTTGATTTAGTGATTATTCCGAGTGTTGGTGTAAGTGAAAGCATGTTCATATCAACACTCGTTCTTCCTCCAATATAAACATGTAATTTATGTTTAGGGGAGTATGTATTTGTGATAATTGTTGTTGGTCGTTTGAGTGTGTATCTGTAGTTTGATAAGTGAGAAAAGCGGTTTTGTGAAACGGTATCAATCAGGGTGAAGGTGATTGCAGTATCTGAGAATGTGCGTGAATAAACGTATGTATCGAAGTATGATTTTAATATTGCATTGGTATCAATTATATTTGGAATTGAGCCATCAATAATATGTGTTGGATAAGTATTGGTGTAGGTATTATTAATTACGCCACGATAGGTGTTTGTATCTTTAACAAATATCGTATCAGTGCTGGTGAGGTTGTAGTTTTTGTTTTCGCTACGATTTATGGCTAGCCAAAAAATACAGCAGCAAAGCAGCATAGTAATCAGTGATGCGAGCAGTATAGTAAGTTTAGGATTCATGATACCAGCGTGAAATGTAATTTGTGATAGCAAATACTTTTCTTTTGTCGCGCTTGAATGTAAACACACCGCTTCCTTCCCTGCTTCCGCTGTTTCCGGTGTTGCCCTCTATGGTAGTGTAATAGCCATGTGTTTCACCGGTAATAATGCCAACGTGCCCTACCCTTTTTAAGTTGGGATAATAGAGTGTGAAGCAATCACCAGGGAGGTATTTTGTTGTGCGGTCTTTAGTGAGTGCCCAAGCAGGGCTCCAGGCAGTTTTGGGATTTGGGATATTAAGTTGTGCGTATGCGTATGAGCAGAAAGCAGCACACCAAGGAGCACCTTTTTTGTGTCCTACGTAGGCAAGGTATTTTTCTACTTCTATGCCATCATTATTTCCAGTTTTTTCCCTTACATAAAGTTGGGATTTTAGGTAAACGATTAAATGTTTACGAAGCTCTGTTTCTGTTTGATGGGTGGAAGCGTTTCTTGGTTTGGCTTTTGCGCCATTAAAAAGCAAAATAAGTCCAAAAAGGAAAGTGATATATATTGCCAAGGTAATATATCTTTTTTGTTTTAATGGTATTTTTTCAAAGCCATCATTTAGCATATATACAGCGTATTTATGCAGTTTTGGGAACACTAATTTGAGGATAAGCCAACAAGCCATTGATAGCCAGGTGAACTGCCAAACTTTTACTAGAAAAGTTTCAAATTCTGAGGCTGGGTCAAACAGTGGTGTTTCGGGTGAAAAATGTGCAATAAGAGCTCTACATCCTTCCACAATTAGAAAAAAAACGGGAATACTAAATAGTTCTTGTTTGAGGTAAGCAATTTTTGATTTCATGATTATGATTTTAGGAGTTCGTCAATATCAGCGCAAAAATATTCTTGACTGTCAAGGTCGGTGATGGTTTTAAATCCGCAACTTTCAATAAATGATTTAGCTCCTTCTGAAAGCGCTTCGTTTTGTTCAAATCGAAAGCAAATGGCAAAGCTTGACATTGCCATTGTGGTTTTTGATGGAGGAATTAGGCTTGGAAAAAACGATAAAATAGGGCCTTTTATTTCAGTAACATATTCAGATTTAGACAATCTAAATAGCATTGTAGAGAACTGATTCTTGATATCACGATTAACCATGCATGAATTACCAATAGCACAAGTTATTGTTTCTTTATCATCAACCTTATTGGAGGTGCTAAAGCCTTTTTTTAGTACCTCAGAAAATATAAACTCTCTGAGGTATTTCTTCAAAAAGTTAGCCTTTTGAATTGGATTAATGGTGTTGCCATATTTATTGATTAAGCCAATTTGATTTTCTAGAGGTGTTAGCATTTGTTTTTCAGTTTAAAAATTATTGTAAAATATCGTGTTCATCATCCACGGAGGCATCACGTTTTACAGCATCATTTTTTTTGTGTTTAGGGTTTTTGAAATAGGAAATTATTTCAATGGTGAGCTGTTTGTTTTTCCATCCTGCCCACAGTAAGCTCAGGCAAATGAATAATATGGCAAGTAAAATGTAAATAGTGCGCAAGGCATCGTTTATCTCCCTATTTGACATGGTAAGCAGCACCACAGAGCACAAGCCGAATATATGAGGTGTACCATGGAAAATAAATTTAGCCGAAGCCACTTTTATGTCCACGAATTGACCTGCAGACTCTGAGTGTTTCTCAATGATATGAGTGAGATAATTAAAAAGATTTTCTAATAGTGACATAGTATTGCGAAATTATAATTAAGGTGCCGATAGCGAATAGCACTTTTCTACCAATAAATTTTCGTTGAAATTTAAAATACCTATCGAATTTACTGTCATTATCACCATCAGTCTCATTGGTAAAAAAGCCGTAAGGATAGGAGTCGGGAATAATTTCATTCACCATATAGTAGTAGGTGCCAGCGTGTATAAGGAAGTGCTGCAACCAACACCCAAACGTTAAAACAACAGCATTTTCGATATCAAATACATAAGCGAGGACTATGAGTGCAAGCAGGTAAACAATACCTCTGGACAAGCTAAGGGCCTTGTGCATCTTCTTCTTGTCAGTATATTTATGAGGTGCGAATTTGTTGACTTCAATCCACAGGTAAGCATCCTTCCATCCCTCGATAAAGTTGAAAGCCATTAAAATAGCCATGAGTAAAAAAGGCAGTATGATCATTTTTTGCGGTGCAGGTTATAATTGTTTTGCGTAAGCAAGCAGAGTGCAGAAACGCAAGTGAGGCAAAACAGAAAGCTAAGTTGTGCAGCATTATTTTCGCCATTAAGAATTAGATATTTTACAAGGATATAGCCTTGCCAGATGAAGATTATGTAAAAAATTACCCAAGTGAGGCAAAGGAAGATCCCATTTGATGTTGTGAATAGCCAATTAACGAAATCTTTCATGTTTTTAGAGGTTTTAGTTAGATTCTGAATACTTTATCTGTAATTAAGTTGTTCAGTCCTGCATTGGCAGTTGGAGCAACAAAAAGTGGGTATGAGATTGCATTTTCAATTAAATACTCACGCAATTTTGCTATCAGTCGATTAGCTTCGTTGTTTGAAGTGTTGGAAAGCATTTGAAGTTGTTCTGCGGCAGCACTTACTTTTGCATCTATGGTTCCGGACATGCGTGTGGTATCAATTGTAGTGATGCCATCCATATCAAGGAACACGGTCATATATTTTATACCTAAAGCATATCCTATATTTGCGATACATGGTTTGATGAATGTCAATAGTTTTTGATTATTGACACTGGTAGTGTTTGTGAGGTGTTGTGATTTTATTTCAGCAAATAGCGGAGTTCCCAGGCAATCAGAAATTGTATCTTCTGCAATGCTCAGGTAAGGTGCAAGTGATTTGTAAACAAGTCGCGAGTTATTTGCTGCAGGAATATAATTTGACAATTCGGAAGCATTAAAAATCAGCAGTTCTTTAAACTCTGTGTAAGCTGTTGAGGCAGCCCAAACAGCGTAGGTTATCTTATCAGCTTCCATAAAAGCCAATAAGCGGTCAATGACCTTGTTTCCTGACTTTAAATATTCATTTGCTGTGGCATTAATTGCCCATTGGCTTGAAGCCCTTGTTTCATTGTTGCCTGGTTGGGTTGCTCCATGAGCACCAATATTAAGAAGACCTTTTTTCTTAATATATAGTGATGTTGCTATTTCGGCAGTAATACGTTGGCAAAGGGGTAAAATATCCGCTAAGTAATTAGGTAGTGGCGTTGCAGGTGATGCGATGTAAGCAGCAACTAAAATGTTGTAAAATTCGGGTGATATTACTTTTGTGAGATATTCATGTTCAGCATCATCAATTTCATTGGCAATAAGATTGTTTGTTCCGTTCCAGAGTGTTGCATAAACTTGACCGTATTTTTGGAGGTCGGCAATATTTTTAAAGAGCATCAGTTTCTTTTTTTTGCGTTAGTGGTTTTGTTTGTGCGCCAGTGTCGAGTGTTGCAATCATTGTTTGTTTAAATCTCCAGATAACAGGCATCCCTTTAGCATATTTTGCGTTCCATCCGTTGAGTTCAGAAATTACAGAAAGAGGTTCAAGCACAAGCAAAGCTTTAGGCAAAATATGTGAGATATATTTGTTGTAAGCCACACGAATATCGCTACCGCTTCCGCGTTCACTTCCTGGTGTTTGACCTGCCAATGCAGGATCAAAGTTTAAGGCATACAATAAATGTTCGTTAGCCATTTTTCCATCATCAATATATTCGCCATCTTTAATTTTATTTTCGATGGCAGTAATTTTGATGCCTTGCATCGCACTGGCATTTCGTGGGTCATGTTTAAAAGTTGCCAAAATAGATTTACCTGCAGCAGCAGTTCCGGTGAGCATTGCATTAATTTCATCAAAGGTTTCCTGAATCCTTTCATCACGTTTTGTGATTTCAGAATCAAATTTTGGATATTTCCATGTCCAATACCAATCAGCAATTTCAATGAGGTATTTTAGTGAAATTTGGTTATCCATCATTTTTGCTTTATAGTCAGGAATTTGAAGAGAATATTTGAGCCAAAAAGACTGTCTTACAGCGTCCCAATCAGGGATTTGGTAGTGTTCGCATCCGGGTACACTATAGCTGATAGGATAAATGTAGTTCGTATGTCTTTTATCAGCGAGGATGTAAGCGCAAGGATTGCAGTAAGCATCCAGCGTGGGGATGGCAATGCTATTTTCCAACGAAGCCGTGATAGTGGCTCTGTCTTTATTAATATAGGTAAAATTGTATCTTCCTGTTTGTTTGTCGGGCCAAGACAGTCGGCAATTTTCTGCACCATGCGTAAAAATACCTGAGGCTTTTTTGTCCTCGGTCATTGTGATTTCGGCAAAGATATGGTTGAAATATTCTAGGTCTTTGCAAGCATCCATCAGGTATCGATGGAGGGCGGTGTTGATGCACCAATTTTCGATTTCGGGAACAAACAAGTTAACGAAATTGATTTTATTATCTACCATTTCATGGTATCCATATTCAATGCCACCGGCAAAGAGCATGCGTGCTTTTTCGTCCAGCTTGCTGGGGATGATAGTAGATTTTTTGATGTCCTTTAGTACATCTTGCGGGTGTGTATCGTTGTCACCCCAATTGCACCAAGGGAATTGCGCCAAAGATTTGGGCAACACTTTTGTGGGTTTAGCCACAATAAGTGCAGCAGATTTTTTATTGATGGTTGAAATAGCCATCATTCTTCCCTCAGCGGCAGTAATTGATAGATGTCCGATATCTTTCATTAAAGGATAATAATTGAATTGTTAATGCTGTGGAGCAGCCATGTATTGACCTTTACAGGGTGGTGTGAATTTTCATTGTTGACCAATGAAATGAAACCTGAGTTGCCGGGTGTATTTTGCACACCTGCTTTTGAGCAATTATTGATAGTGATCATTTCACCACCAGTTTTTGCGGTGTCGTTATGCGTCCAAAATGACACTTTGAAACGTACATCTTTATTTTCCATTATTTGCAAAGCTTCCGAAAGTCGTAATGTGTTTGGCATCTGCTGTATTTGTGTTCAGTAAATAAAAGTAAAGCGCAAATGCTTTACCGAATGGTACAATATGTACCAAAAAAAACATGGCGGATGTCCTCCGTCATGTCATTTAAAAATAGGCTTACAGTGTGAATGGAGTTTGCATTGTAAGTCATTTTTCCAACTTTTTACGGCTAATTTATTTGGGAAATTAGCTGATGACCAAAATTTTGAGCTAATATGTTAGCGCTCAAAATTTTGGTTAAGACAAACGGGCGCGGCCGCGCCCGTTTGTCTTATAAAAAGACGACCCGCCCTTATGTGTTAATATTAATTAATGTTTTTTTATTTTGTCGATATATGAAAAGCCTTGCTACGAGTGCCTTTCAGAGCCTCCGCACCCCGCACTACTACTGCCTTTCAAGCCTCTTGCATCCCTCACTACTGTTGACCTCCCGACCTCTCGCACCCCGCGCCATTGCTGCCCTTCAGCCCCTCCGCAGCCCGCGCCACCACTGCCTTTCAGCCGCCCAAAATCCACTTTTGCGCCTGTGATACTCATAGCGCAGCTATACCATATAAACTAACGAGATAGCCTTTTAGCTATTCAATGCAAATGTTTTGGAAAGAGAAAGCCACTCAGTACTGGTTGGAATGTTTTGTTTTAAGAAAGAAGTGTTAGCGAGGAGCGTGAGCTATCACTTTGAGCAGAAGTCTTGTGCTTTGGGTTTTAAAGAAAGAAGTGTTAGCGAGTAGAATAAGCTATCACTTTGAGTAGAATTTTAGTGTGTCTGTATCAGAGTGAGCGGTGATCACAGACACATTTATTAATAAAAGAAAAGAATAAAAAAAAGGACCAGGCTATGCCTGGCCCCAATGATTAATTAACTTTCAAGCAGTAGAATTAGCTGCTCAGTATTTTTAAGCAAGCGTTCTTTAGCGAGTTGATGTGTTGCAGTAATTTGATGTTCTTCATAGTGCTCGTAATTTTCCATGCGATACGTTGTTGCAGAGCCGTGTTCGGTAATGCAAATTTCGATACGATTGATGCGTGTTTCCATCATACCATCTTTGGTATAAACAAAAACTTTTTGGTTGATTGAGAAAGGTGTATTCATTGTATTAAATATTAATGCAGTTAACCGGATGCTGCACCCCGAATGTTTGAATTATTTTTATTTATAAAATTCCTTCATCAGCGAAAGAGTAGTAAGAGCCAATATTGTCAGCTCCTCCGACAATAACATGGTCTAGAATATTCATGTCTTGAAATTTAGCAGCTGCTTTAACTTTCGCAGTAATTTCAATATCTGCTTCGCTTGGGCGTAAGTTGCCTGATGGATGATTGTGTACTAATGCAATGCTGCATGCTCTTTGCAATAATCCAGTCCTAAGAATTCCTGTGATATCGACAACAGTGCCAGTAACGCTGCCTTTAGATACTGAGTATGAGTGTATCAATTTGTTTGCTCTATTAAAATACAGCGCATAAAATTCTTCTGTTGTGTTGAATGCCAGGAAAGAGACATGCTCGTAAATATCCCTGCTGCAGCTAACTTTTTTCAATGGTTCGGTTTTAAACCTGCGAACAATTTCGGCCATGGCATGAAATGATTTAGAGCTAAAAAAATCAGTATCAACAAAATCAGTTTTGGTTTTGTAAGCTGATAATTGCGATAATTCTTCAATTGATAAAGCAGCAATGCCGTAGGCGGTCGCTTTGTCTGAAACGATTTGTTTTTTTGTCATGAGTACATGTATTAGATTAGAAAAATATTTGTTTGACAAGTAACTAC
>CAIKXD010000139.1 GCA_903831265.1 uncultured Bacteroidota bacterium | reverse complement strand
TTTTTTGAGTTACACTCCAATAGATAGTTGAAAACGAAGTGGCATATCCTCCAGTTTGAATTCCGGTACCGATAATTAAATTTACCATTCCAAATTCATCGGTTGTGGTGGTTATTTTCTCTTGGTATTCGGTTTGTGAAGCTGCATCTATAATGGAGAATTGCAAACAAACACTTTTATTTGCCAAGGGAGAATTGGCATTATTATAACCTGGAATTACTTCACCGTTTGGGTTATAGATAATGGCTTGGTAGGTTATTCCGCTTGACTGAGCATAAAATACTGTAGAAACGAATAATAGTAAAAGGGAGGTTATCTTTTTCATAATTGTAATTATTTATTGATATTAAAATGAATACCAAATTGTAGTTGAGTTGAAGTGAATGCTACTTTTTCTTGTGTTCTGTTTGATGTGTTTCTGCTATTTAAAAGTCCATAACCTAAACTTACACAACCCAAATCATTGAATTTATAATTTAAATGCATCCCTACAAAATCGGAAAACAACTCGCCTGAAAATTCTTTTTGATCCATCAAGTCATAAACGACGCCGTTGGTGTTTTGTTTTCCGTAAACAATTTTCGAAAGGTTTACACCGGCTTTCAATGCCACTTGAAATTCTTTTGTTACCGAATACGTATAATGTAATGCGCTTTGAACTCCAATATATTTTGTATTCCATTGGTAGGTGTTCGCTGATGACCCAGCCAGTGCATTGAACTCGTTCAACGTAACTCCAACTGATAAGGAAAATTCATCAATTTTTAAAGAAAAATGATGCCCTAGTTCGTAGTTTGAACCAGTACCACTTTGAAGCACAGTAGTCATAGGGCTATTCTGACTTTTAAAATCATATTTTGTAAAGTTGCTACCCGTTAAAAAGTAAACTTCTTGCGAGTAGGAATTGGTAAGGGCTAAAAAAGCAATTAGTAGTAGGTAAAATTTTCTCATTTTGATTTTAATAAATTAGTAGAATAGTTGAAATTCTTTGCGGTTAGTTTTACAAAATATTCGCCCTGCGCAAAAAAAAGATTATCGATAGTTACTATATTATTTATAGCTGTTTTTTCTTTGTAATAAACCAGTCTTCCCATTACATCAAATAATGAGATTTTAAACGGACCCGCTATTGGGGATGAAAATTGAAAATTAACCCTGTCAATAAATGGGTTTGGATACGTAACAGTGGTAATTGAAATAACAGGGGGAACCGCTGTTTTCATTGTTTCGCTCTGAAGAAATCCTTGACCAACAATTGCGTTGGTGTTTTTGAAATTCCCAATAGCACTTTGTTGTCCTATTGTTTGGCGAACAACAACTCCGCCAGAGGCGCGAGAACTAGTTCCTTGTGAGGAAAGCATTTGGTGGTGCAATCGCTGAGAATAACCAGAAAAAGTAACTAATAAAAGTAAAAGTATTTTCAATGTAGAGTAATTTGAGGGTAATTAGTAAGCAATAATACAAACAGAAATAATCAAAAAAAATAGTAAAAATATAAATTACGCATTTTTAAAGGTTTTAGTAAAATCTTTTGGCTTTTTAGTAACATAAAAAAAGACAAGTGTCCTTTAGATATAAATGAATACGATTTTGAAATAAAAAAACTGAATATTACTAAATAGTAAAAAAAAACGTCTTTGTTTTACTATTTTGTGCAAAATAATAAGTTGTAATATTAAAAAAAATAAATTACTTTTACAGAAGTAAAATAATTTACCGTATATCTTTTGTTATTATACGTTTTAAATTATTCATTTAATCCCTCATAGGTAAGAGTCAAAAACTGTTATTTATTTGAATGAAAAACCTACTATGATTATAAGTTTACTTCTTGTTTTTGCGGTATTAAATGATTAGAATATACAATATTATATGAATAAATTGTATTATTTATACTTGGTTGTTTATTCAAATAATCTAT
>CAIKXD010000138.1 GCA_903831265.1 uncultured Bacteroidota bacterium | reverse complement strand
CCAACGAAAAAACCAATGAACAACATTTATAGTCCTGGGTTTAATTAATAAATAAAAATGTTTTTATCAGCAAACAAAGATTAAGGTTTTATAATTTCACCTTTTTATATACCAAGGCAGGCTTTAATAACCTTTCAATGGTTTTGTGAAGAATTTCTTTTCCTATAAACACCAGTTGACTCATTTGAATTTCGGAATTGTTATACTTGCTAATATTTAAACTATTTCCTGTTGATTGCACCAGATAAACCTCTTCATTTTTATCAATAACAAATCCTTTTATCCTATAAATTTGTGAGTAGTATCTTTGCAGAGTCAAAGACAGAATATTTTCCAGAGCTTTAATATCGAAACGGCTGGTGGTCTCATAGAGATCTGTAGTAATTTTATGCGGATTTTCTTTGGCATATGTTTTAGAAAAAAACATTTTTTTTGGCTTTGAATTTTCAAATAACAAATTACTTTCTACATAACCCATAGCAGAACTTGTTATATTGGCAAATGGATTAATAGACTTTAATGTAGATTCTAAATGCAGTTGTTTGTCACTATCCAGTTTTTCAGTTTTGTTAATCACTATCAAATCACAATTAACAATCTGTTTTTGAGTCTCTTCGGTGTTATTCAAAAAATATTCAAGCATAGGTGCATCCACAACACAAACTGTTTTTTTTAACTGAAAAGCCTCTGACAATGCTGGTGTTTTAAACACGGCAGCAACTGCACCGGGATCAGCAATTCCTGTTGTCTCAATGAATAAATTATCGGGCAGAGTATTTTTCTGAGAAATTTCCTTTAACACCGATAATAAATCATCATCCAAGGAGCAGCAAATGCAACCATTTGTTAAACCATAAACCAATTCTATTTTGTATTTTAGCAAAGAGCTGTCTATGTTTACTTTACCAACTTCATTTTCTATCACAACATTTTTTTGATTTTCAAATTGTTGTAAAAAACAGTTTAAGATCGTTGTTTTGCCTGCGCCTAAAAACCCTGAAATAATAAAAACATTAATTGGGGTAACCGATATTTCAATCATATTGCTTAAATATTTATTCTTAATCCTATATAATACCTCCTGCCCTGCATAGATGCATAAGCATAGGAAGGGTCGAAAGTATATCCATTTGGATTGTTGATCTTGTCATCCACCTTTTTATCAAATGGGTCAAAGGGGCGCATGATCGGGTTTTTAGGCAAAAAGTTGAGCATATTCTTTGAGCCGACATAAAACTCTATTTTATTAACGAACAGTTTACTTAGTTGCACATTTACAATATTAAATGCGGTAGAATATTCCGGTCGGTAGTCATTGGGTAAAACCGGCAAACGCATAGAGCCGGTATAATTTCCTGAGACGTCTATTTTTAAGGATTTCTTATAATCAATGGCTCTACTAATCATATAGGTGCCGGTCCACAGAGGTGAAAAAAGCTGCCTAGATGATTTTTGAAGCGAATTGGAATTTTCAAAATTAACAACGTCGGTATAACATACTCCTAAGGAAAGTCTTGTTTTATTACCCGGCTCATAAGCCATTGAGAGAGCGGCTCCACGGCTAAAGGAATGACCTTTTAAATTATCGTAAATAATCAGATTGGGATCCGTGTCATAATCGGCCACTATTTTATTAGTGAAATGATAGTAAAACAAACTGGCATCCCACTCTATTACCGATGATTTTATAAATGGCATTTTATATACATAACTTAACATCGCATTATAGGATTTTTCCGGATTAATTTTTTCCATAAAAAGCACTTTTCTAGCCCCGGTAAGCGCCAAGTGATCTTCGGTAAAAACATTCACTATTCTAAAACCGGTTCCCGCATTTATTCTAAAAATATGATTGGCGTTTGGCGCATATTTGTAAGCCAGTCGTGGTGAAGGAATAAACTCATACACATTATTGTAATCAAGCCGGCCACCAAGCAACAAAACATGTTTTTTCAAGCTGTCGAGTTTAATCTCGTTTTGAAGAAAAAGTCCGGTGGTATGCATCATTTGTGGCTCATTGGCATTTCCTAGCAAACTTGCTGTTGCAGGTGTATTATCATCAAACCATAGATTCTTATAACTTATACCAACAAGTAAATCATTTCGCCTAAAGCTTTTTTGCCAATATGTTTGAATAAAGCCGGTGCTTTGCTTGGCCATAAAAGGATTTAAACCATAATATGAATTTTGATCATGAAAGTTATACGACAATTGCGAGTAAATGTCTTTATTGAATTTCCACTGATGCTTGGCGATAAGTTCTGCACGTTTTGTTTTTATACTTTCCGCATAAACAGAATCTGTTCCTCTAAACGTTTCGTTCCAGGTTGTTTGTCCTCCCCACCTATCTTCTAAAATGCCCCTTAGCGCTATTGAACTTACCAGACCATTTTCTCTTTCAAAATCAATTTTGTTAAAAGCACTTATTCTTTTTTGAATGGCAATATCCGTAAAGCCATCAAAATTATTGTCAATTTTTTGGTTATACCAGTAGGCATTAATACCGCTAAGCATAGCTGTTTTGGAATTTAATTTAGATTTAAAACTAAAATCCATATTCTGCTCTCTCCAGGAACTTATATAATAGTCGGCAAAAATTTTGTTCTCATCGTGACAGGCATCCTTGGTAATAACATTTATTACACCACCCATGGCTTCAGACCCATAAAGCGCAGCAGCAGGGCCTTTAACCACTTCGAGCCGGCTAATCATGCCTGTTGGTATACCCATTAAACCATAAACAGACGACAAACCACTCACAATGGGCATACCATCTATCAATACCAGCGTATACGGGCCACTTAAACCATTTATTCTTATTTCGCCTGTGTTACATACATTGCATGCGGCTTGAGGTTTAACACCATTGACCATGGCTGTAGCTTCAAATAAATTTGGCGTACTTGTTTTCTGAAAAAGCTTGGCGCTAATAACATCAATACTTACAGGACTTTCATCTTTAGAGGTTTCGCGAAGTGTACCAGTAACAACAAATTCATTTAGGTTTTTGGCGTTTTGCTTTAAACGAATTGTCAATTCGAGGTTTGCACCTGATAAAACTACTGAAGTATCGAAGGTATGATAACCAACATTGGAACATGTGATTTTATAGGCGGCCTCTGGAAGATTTTCAAATTTAAAATTGCCCTTAAAATCGGCTGTTACTCCTTTTTTTAAACCGGGTAAATAGATGTTCGCAAAGGGAATAGGAGCTTTGCCGTCGGTAACTATGCCAGAAAGGGTATTTTGAGCATTAGCTTTAACGATGAGAGAAAAAAACAGAAAAAAAACAATGTTTTTCATTTATTAAAACTGCCGGTAAACTTCATTAATCTTTAAATCAGAATTAATCCAAACAAATGTTATGCTGATTTGAGGAGCAATATTTGCATGATGTTTTTTCAAAATT